>CANKVN010000059.1 GCA_947487055.1 Flavobacteriales bacterium | reverse complement strand
TTTTTTTGATTTGGTTGATTTCTCCGTTGTTTGAGGATGTTCAACATCTGTGCCAAGATTAGGCTTGTTTTTAAAGTTACTAATCAATGCACAGCGTGCCATATCCAATGAAGATTCTGACAGCAGGGACATGCCCTCTTCCGGGCTATTGAGTCCGCTGCAAGAGCATTGTACTTCTATAGAATCGCCTTCCAACACCTCGCTCAGTTTTTCTTTAAGGCGCAAATCAAATTCGCAGTTCACCGCAAAACCTTCTTTCCAGCCATTCAATTTGAGTAAAATAGAAGAGTCGCCACCTTTCTCAACAACAGAACCACTAAAACGAATGTGCTTTCCTATGTATTGTTGGTTTGCCTTGGCCAAATCTGCCTCAAAGGCTGAAATAAGCGCAGATGGCTGCATATTGAAGTCGGGTTTTCCCAAACTTTCCACCGAAGTTTCCTGCCCGTACAAACCCATAACGCAATAAATGCCGAAGATGAACGGCAGAATCAATATAAACAACCAATCCAGCATAACCGGATTATTGGAAGCTTCTTCCGGCCTTTGAATCCATGCGGTAGAAACGCCATAGTTATAAAGCATGTAAATACCGGAAACGCCCAAACACACCGCCAGTATTCCATTGTTTATTTCATCAAAGAAGGAACTTGAATTCCCCATGAGGTAAAGCAGTGACACCAGCACCAATAGCGCATTTAAGGCCATTAAAACACGGGAAAAACCCAAAAAGGAATTCACTTTACCAGAAGCAGATCCACCGGCAATGATAACTGCATGTATTGCAGACAGAACCACAGCGGCGATGCTGGTAAAGTACAGCAATCCACCTTCGATAACCGATTGTTGGAGCAAAACACAGCCAATAATGGACAATAATGGGGCCATGAATAAACCCAAATAGTAAAAAATCTTCCTGGTCATAAAGTAAATCTAACGCCTGTTTCAATCAAAATATTTATCACATTGAGAAATAGCAGGCAAATTTTATTCAAATTTGCATTGTGTACCCCGATAATACAAATTCACCTGCCCAAATTGCGGTAAGAATCATGCTGATGTGCTGGCTTTTTACAGGCAGCAGCCTTCTAAAAGGTCAATCCGAAATCATTTATTCCGCAAAAAAAATATACGTATCAGACACGGCATTTAACACCGCAGAAGCGATGGTTTGTTCGGGTGATAAAATCATCTTCACAGGTCCACTGGAACTTGCTAAAGCCTTGTATCCCGGCGCTACACACCAACATTTCAAAAATGGCTATCTCTATCCGGGCTTCATCGATGCTCACTGTCATTTCCTGGCCTGGTGCAAGGGATTAAAAGAGGCCGATTTGGTGGGGACCAAAAGTGAAAAAGCGGTCATAAAACAGTTGAAAACATTTGCCAAGAAAAACCAGCGCAGTTGGATTGTAGGCCGCGGATGGGACCAAAACGACTGGAAAACAAGGCAATTCCCAAACCAAAAACAGCTTGATATCGCCTTTCCAAATACCCCGGTGTTCCTGAAACGAATCGATGGACATGCTGCATGGATAAATTCTGCGGCTGTAAAGGCCTTGAAACTGGACCTAAACCAACAGGTTTCTGGCGGTGAATTTGTATTTGAAAACGGAAAATTCACAGGAATATTGATAGACAATGCCGTGGATTTGGTTGCCGGTAAAATTCCCGCATTACCCGAAACCGAGCAAAACGATGCGGTGGCTACAGGTGCTAAAAAATGCTATCAGGCAGGGCTCACCACCATAGACGAGGCCGGTTTGAATGTTTCTGATATTCAATACCTCGACCGTTTGCAACAACAAGGCAAACTTGATTTGCGCATCTATGCCATGCTGAGCGCCTCTCCCGGCAGTTTTGCGTATGTTTCAGAAAAAGGCCTTAACAACAACGGCAAAATGCATGTTGGAGCCGTAAAGTTTTACCTGGACGGCGCTTTAGGCTCACGCGGAGCATTAATGAAGAAAGATTACTGCGACAGGCTGGGACACAAAGGATTGCTCCTAAACAACATGAAGGAATTCGAAACCTATTGCTATTTCCTGGCACAACGTAGCTGGCAAGTGTGCGTGCATGCCATTGGCGATAGTGCAAATGGACTGGCGCTGAGGAGTTTCGGAAAATTATTTGCCAATAACGAAGGACTTAGATGGCGCATTGAGCATGCTCAGGTTGTGGATCCAAAAGATTTTAAATTGTTTGGCAAATATGGCATCATCCCCAGTGTGCAGCCTACCCATGCTACCAGCGACGCCCCCTGGGTGGCATCACGCATCTGCGAATACCGGCTTGAAGGAGCATACCAGTATGCCACACTTTATAACAGCGCCGGACTACTGGCCTTGGGAACGGATTTTCCTGTCGAAGACATTTCGCCCATAAAAACCTTTTATAGCGCGGTGATTAGAAAAGACCTGGAAGGAAAGCATAAAGCACCGTTCCGCCCAGAGGGCGCATTAACACGTAAACAGGCTTTGCTGGGAATGACCTTTTGGGCGGCCTATGCCAATGCAGAAGAAAATGATAAAGGATCTCTGGAAGCCGGCAAGTTTGCCGATTTTGTGGTCCTGAATACTGATTTAATTACCGCCTCGGAAAAAGCACTCAAAAAAGCAGCTGTCACCCATACGTGTATTGGTGGTAAATTTGTTTACAGCAAATGATGAGGTTTTGCCTGCTGTTCATATTAACTTGCTTTTGCGGCAGCCTGTTACGGGGGCAAACAGTTACTAAAAAATACAACCTCCGCGGCGTGTTGAGCGAAATAAGCGGAATGACCATTTGGAAAAACCGCTATTTTGCCCATGCTGACGGCGGATCTCCATCTATGTTGTTTGAACTGGACTCCACCGGCAAACACATAGATACAACCATCATATCAAGCATCAACAACGACTGGGAAGATATGGCCGCCAACCAATCTCATTTTTTTATTGGGGATTTCGGAAACAACAACGGCACCAGAAAGAATCTTTCCATCCTGAAATTCACCAAAGACAGCCTTGGAGAAACCATCCAACAGCCGGAGGTGATTCGCTTTCAGTATGCAGATCAGCAGGATTTTAGCAGCAACACCTTCAGCGAATTTGATTGCGAAGCCATGATTGCAATGCAGGACTCAATTTACCTTTTCAGCAAAAGTAAGTCCACAGCCATTTGCCGCATCTATTCATTGCCAGTAGCAGCGGGCACATATACCGCCAAAGTGGTAGACACGATAAAACCCTCGTTTTGGGTAACCGGAGCTCATTTTGCACAAAATAAACTGTGGCTATGTGGATATGCGCCCAGCATTGCGTTTGGTTTAAATCCTTTTCTGTACACAAGTGCAATGGTTGATGGAAAAATTCAGCATCAAACCGGGAAAACCTTTGCGCTAAACGTTCCTGGAACCAACCAAATTGAAAGTGTGTGCCTGCATCCGTCGGGGACATTGCTGATAAGCGGTGAGTATTTCAACAATGATAGCGCTGCCGTTTTCGAAGTTAGGATGCCGGCCCTTTCGGCTCCTGCCCAAAAACCCACGGGACAGGGTTTTTTCCCTAATCCATCGGGCAAGAAAATAAACATCAGCAATGCCTCGGCCAACGATCATTATGCCATATTAAATACGAACGGAAACACCTTGCAGTATGGTCTGGTTAATAAACAGGGTGAAATAAACGTTGAAGATTTGGCTCCAGGTATTTATGCCTTGCAATACTTTTCTGCGACCGGCCACAGATCGCACATTTTTGTAAAGAATTAATCCTGTCGGTCCAGCAATTTCAAATACCCTGAAATTAATCCAATTGCTGGTCAAGGATGGCAATCATCACGGCTACCGCGGCAGCGCCCAAATGCAATTCTCGCTTGTTTACATTTTCAAACACATCGGTTTCGGCATGGTGTACATCAAAATAGCGCTGTGAATCTGGAATAAACCCAACGAAAACAGCCCCGGGAAAGTATTTTTTCAGAGGTCCGATATCGGCACCTCCGCCCCCTTTTTCAATGTCGCCAATACCATAGCTGTTCAGCAAATTCCGGTAATTTTCCAAATTGGCCAAAAACACAGAATCTACGCCAAAGCCCCTTGGGGTAAACCCACCACGGTCACTTTCCAGCGCAGCAACATGGATTTCTTTGTTGGCTCCGGCTATTTTGGCATATTCCGTAGCACCCCGCAGTCCGTTTTCTTCGTTCATCCACCAAACGCAACGCAAGGTGTGCCTTGGTTTATAGCCAATTTGTTTCAGCAACCGAAGCGCCTCAAAAGCATGCATGCAACCTGCTCCATCATCGTGCGCCCCTTCCCCTTGATCCCAGCTATCAAAATGGCCACCAAAAGCGATTATACGTTCAGGAAATGCATTGCCTTTATGCTGCGCAATCACGTTGGCAGACATCACATCCGGATACATTTTGCAATTCAGTTGCAGGTGCACCTGCAGCCCGGAATCTTCGGTGGCCAAACGATCCAGAAGGTTAGCTACTGCCGTAGCCACTGCCATGGCAGGTATTTTGGGTTGTTTTTCATCATAAATCATCACCCCGGTATGTGGGTGCAGATCACATCGATTGCTCATGCTTCTCACCAAAACCGCCACAGCCCCGTACATGGCTGCCTTGGACGCACCATTAACACGCTGGCCAACACAAGCGCCATAAGCTTTAAACGTATTTAAATACTGCTCCGGGAAAGGCCTGTTGAGCAACACCACCTTGCCTTTCAACAAACCCAGTTTCCCCAGGCTATCCAGCTCTATATCCTTGTGAATACTCACCAAGCCGGCTTTCAGCATGCCATTTGTGCCGACAGAACCTCCCAGCGCAACACCAGGTATCTGATACTTGCCGGATGGCTTTAAAGGACGGGATTCAAAAGCTTCACAATTGTAGTCAACCGGCTTTTTGGAACGAATGGAACGGCTGAAGGTTTTTGATGAAAACCACAATCCTTCCTGCGCACCCCGCTCCCATTTGGGAACCATTACCGGCTGAAGATAAACACTGTCGAACCCATAGGTTCCCAACATGGTTTTACCCCATTGAACCGCTTTTTCTGCCTCCAAACTACCAGATAACCTTGGCCCTATGGTTTTACACAACTCTCCCAATCGGGCATAGGCGTGGCCATTGAGCAAGGCTTCGTCAAATACTTTTTTGAAAAATGCTGAATCAACCTGAGCGCCGGCTGATGAGAAAAACGGGACCAAACAAAATAACCACTTTCGCATGACTGCGAATATATGGCATGCTGGCGTTGGTTATTTGACCAATATTACTTTTTGCGTAAACACCCCGTTTTCTGCAGAAGCGCGCAACAAATACGTGCCGCTGTAATAGGTGCGCACATCAAACCAGGCGATAGAACTTCCGGGTTCAATGGTGGCCTCCTGAAGCACCTTGCCATCGCTTGCCACGAATTGCAATTTAACCGGCTGTGTAGCCAATCCACTGCGCTGTACGGCAATAAATTCGCTTCCGGGGTTTGGCATAATGGTAAAATCTGCAGAAAGCAAAGGTTGCCTGGTACTGCTTGTTGATGGGGTGTAGACCGTTACTGGTTCTGAAATATTGGTGACCTTGGAAGCAACTTTGGTTCCATAAAAAGTAGGACCAACCACATAAGGGTAAGCCGAATTCCAATTGGCATCCACTGTTGCGAAATAGGCATATATACCTTTTGGATATTCAGGTGTCACACAAAACCTGCCATTGTGTTCGTCAAGGTAATCGCTTAAACCGGTATGGGCAACAAACCCATAATCCTCGCGAAAATAACCTAGAGGATAGGTAGTACTTACCGCCGGCCCATTGGTCCTTAGTGTGATATTCTTAAGTTGAAATCCGGATTTCATGCGGACAATGCCACCGGTTCCATCGGTATTTTGAAAACCGTAGGCGCCGTATATAGGAAAACCATCATATGCAAAACCAATAAGTGGTGAGTGCTTTGCACTGTCTATCACATAAAGTCCATCAGCATCATAGAGGTTGCAAACGGTTGAAATAACGTTTTTATCCAGTTTGAAAGCAGAAGGATTTTGGTGATGGTGGTAATTACCCATAGCAGGATGCCCTTTTGCGCAATCAAAGCCAGCACGTTCAGCAACAATGGCATCCCTATTCCAATCCATGGCTGCTCCAGGACCGCCCGGACATGGAGTTCTTCCCGGACCACCGCACAGCGAGTTCGTGCTCGGATTCCATGCTACACCGTCGCGATAATCAAACAAAGCCACACCATTCACGAAAATCCCAATATTACCTCCGGTTGTAGCTGTTGCCGTACCGGTATTTTTCACCGGGTTTAATGGAAATTTAAATATGGCATTCTGACTGGTAGTAAGTGAAGTATTGCCATCCATAAAAGGACCTGTGATGTAAGAAGGGACTCCTTTTGTTCTGATATAGGCATTACCGGTGGAGTACAAAACTGTTTGCACATTCACCGAATCGTTGTCTTGAATTGGCGTACTATTTCCTTTCACATAATGACGGCCTTTTGCGCCATTGTTATTGATTATCCACGAAGTAATTAGAGGATTCGTCTGGGCTTGCGTTTCCCCCAACAATAAGGAAAAAACGAGCACGCTAAGTATATTTCTCAATTGCATATTTTGTTTGATGTATAAATTTGGTAAAGGTTTAATGGTATTAATTATTTTTCGGGAAACCCAATTCTGGATTGAATAGAAAATGCTTGTCGTTGAGGGTTAGCAAAAACGCCACAAGGTCCACTTTTTGAACGGAACTTAACGTAATGTTGTGTTTCAGTGCTTTCTGCATTCCCTTTCTTTGCACCATTCCCTTTTCATAGTGATTGAGCACCTCGCCAAGGCTGTTGAAACGACCGTCATGCATGTATGGATAAGAATAGGTGATGTTGCGGAGCGTTGGAATTTTAAACCGAGAAGAATCGGCAGTGTTTTGGGTAATGCTATATCGACCAAGATCATTCAGGCGCGGATTGAGCGGCAAACCATTGTCCTCATATTTCAAGGATGTAAACAAGGGTTCTGTGTGGCAGGAATTGCAGTGCTTTCGGAAAATTTCATATCCGCTTTTTTGCTGTGCAGTAAAAACCGAAGTCCCATTCATCACGCTGTCATATTTGGACCGGTTGCTGACCAGTGTTGTTAAGAAACGGGAAATGGATTTCAATACAAATTCACCGCTTGCAAGACTATCCCCGAACGCTTTGTAAAACGCACCAGCATACTTGCGGGAACGATTCAATTTCCCAACAACCTCTTGTATGGAGCTACCCATTTCGGCAGGATGACTGATTGGGGCCAACGATTGCATATCCAAATGATGAATGGCGCCATCCCACATCAACTCTCGATGCCATGCCAGATTCATCAGTGCCGGGGCATTTCTGTTTCCAATGCTGTCGTGTATTCCATGGCTTAACGCATGATCCACATGGGCAAACGCGGTGTATTGCAAATGGCAGGATGCGCAGGATACCGAACTATCGGCAGACAACACCGGATCGTAAAACAGAAGATGACCAAGTTCAACCCGTTCCTTAAACCCAGCTTCATGCTGAAACGAATAAACCTGCTTGGGCCAGAAAACAAGAGGCTTGCGGCTATGAAAAGCGAACAAAAGGGCTATCGGCATCCCCAGCAACATCAATATCCGGATTTTCATGGCTGTTTTCGTACGGACTGCATCCAGGCTAAAGACAATGCAATGGCTTGTTTGCCGGGTGACATAAGGTGGGTTTTATTGGCGGACAATGCCTGTTCAAGCAGTGGATTCAAATCACAATCAAGGGTTAAATCCTCCCCGGGTGCTAAGCCAAACCGCTTCTCATGCGCTGTTCCCAATCCACCAATATGGTATTCCAGGGCAGTACTTTTTTGTTGGTCCAGCATTTCCCCCTCAATTTTCAGGTTTATATAGCCACTTTGCCAGGACCAGTACATGCCATTTAGTGGATCAAGCGCTCCGCCCATAACACCTGCAGCATGCGTTGTGCTGTCTATTCCAAAAACAAGGGAAATTTCATCAAACACAAGGTTAGAAGGATAATTAAAGGCAATCTGGCAACTCGCGGCGTCTTCTGCATCCACAAGATAAAACCCTCCGGAATCGCGCCAAACGCAACGGCTGGCAAGATAAAGCGCAATATTGGAAACATATTGTTTTATCTTGGTAAACCTGAATTTTCGGGCACCTCTTTCTGATTCAATTTCTTTACCCAATTCAACCACGCCAGAATCTAAGGTATACTGAAATTTTAGGCGTAATGGTTTTTGCGCAGGCGTTTGCTGAGCATAAGCAGTTGCCACAATGGCCAACATCCAGGCTATCAAAAGGCAACGCTTCACCACACAAATTTAAGGCCTGGGTAACTAAACTGCTGTTCTTCCCAGAAATTCCTTGTAGAGATTACCCATTTGCACAATTGGTTTTTTACACTTAAGTTTGCAATACTAACAAATGTTAGTTAGCACAGCCATAAAGCCCGCCAAATCTGCCCGAAGGGTTCAGATAGTAAATGTTTCACTCGAAATGATGCGTCGTCTGGGCTATCAGGGCACCTCGATGCGGGAAATCGCTTCCGCTGTTAAGGTGGAAGCTGCCAGCCTATACAACCACATCAAAAGCAAGGAAGAGATTTTATCGGAAACCTGTTTCACCATGGCCAACCGTTTTTTACAAGGTTTGGAAGATGTGAATGATATTTATTTTAATCCTGCTGAAAAACTCTCATTGGCTGTAAAAAACCATGTTGAGATTTTAACCGAAAACCCCAATGCAGGTTGGGTTTTCATGCATGAATGGCGCAATTTGGGACCAGAAAACAGAAAAGCCTTTATTGCCCTTCGCGACCGCTACGAGCAAGGATTTACCTTGATTTTGAAGCAAGGCGAAAACGAAGGTGTTTTTAAGGAGGTAAACAACAAATTTGCCGTTCTTACCATCTTGGCTTCGCTGAACTGGGTGGTAGAATGGTATAATCCCAACGGCGGCATGGGTGCCACCGAAATAGCAGACAAACTCACTGAATTTATCCTCAGTGGACTTAAAAAAGAACAAAACAATTAATCATATAAACCATGTACGGAAACGCTTACATCGAAAACAGCAAAAACCTCCAAAACAGCTTGGTCGCTGATGAAGATCCGGTGAAACTGGCGGCATTTGAAGCCCGCATCGCTGCAGGAGATAAAATTGAGCCTCAGGATTGGATGCCAAAAGAATACCGCAAACAACTAATCCGCATGATTGAACAGCATGCACATTCCGAAATTATTGGTTCGTTCCCGAAGGAACCTGGATTACCCGCGCTCCGGGCTTTCGCAGAAAACTTGCTCTAATGGCCAAGGTTCAGGATGAAGTTGGACATGCACAGTTGCTTTACAGTGCTTGCGAAACATTGGGAAAGAAACGCGAAGACATGATCAATGACCTGATAAACGGCAAAAGCAAATACAGCAATATATTCAACTATCCTGCAGTTACCTGGGCAGACAGCGCAGTAATTGCATGGCTGGTGGATGCCGGTGCCATTATCAATCAACTCACCAACAGCAAAGGCAGTTATGGTCCCTATTGCAGGGCACTCGACCGTATTTGTGCTGAAGAATCTTTCCACCTTAAATATGGTCATGACAACGTTGTTTTTCTGGCAACAGGAACGCCAAAGCAGCGTCAAATGGTGCAGGAAGCCATGAACCGCTGGTGGCCTCCATTGATGCACTTCTTTGGTCCAAGTGACAAAACATCTTTGCACACCGAAACCCTCATGAAATGGAAGGTAAAGATGGCAACGAATGACGATATGCGCCAGCAGTTTTTGGATATGTATGTGCCAAAAATCTGGGATTTGGGCTTAACACTCCCCGACCCTAACCTTAAGAAAAACGAAGATACCGGCAAATGGGCTTATACCGAACCCGATTGGGAAGAATTCAAGCGCGTAATCAATGGTGATGGTCCCTGCAACAAGGAGCGCCTTGCCGTGCGCCGCATGGCCGAAGAAAAAGGCCGTTGGGTGCGCAATGCCATCATGAAGAAAGATGCCGAATATGTGACACCGTTGTCCTAATAATCTACCCCTTTATGAAAACGACCCAGCTTCACAAACTCACCTTCGTATTGCTGCTTTTCACTAGCTTCAATTTATTTGGCCAATCAGTGCCAAATCCATACATGGAGTGGTTCGATAACAAAACATCGGAAACCCCTACTGCTTGGGCTGTTTCGGGTCTTACCAGCAAAATAAACGGACCTTCTGCAGGCAGTGCATTGCGTTTGCAAAATGAGTTTGCTACAGGAAAAACATCCTCAGCCAGTTTGTTGAAATTTGATGTTTTGGACAGGCAAGCCCCCGCCTTTAGCATCAATAACACGCCGGATTCTGTAAAAATCACCTTTAGAACTTCCCTGCCAAAAGACACCGCATTCATTTACTGCTATGCCATGAAATCGGGCGACTCATTCCCCACCGTATTTCAGGAGATTATGCTAACCGGAAGCCAAAACTGGACAACCCGCAGTTTTTCTCTGGATTATAACCATCCAGACGCTGGTGTGGTTTGCGATACCGCCTACATGATTATTTACTCGGCAAATCCCATCAGCGGCCCCAACGGCAATGGATACCTGGATCTGGCCGGCATTCAGTTCAGCAAAGGGACACAGCCTTTAAAAGACATTCCAAATTACAATTTCGCCACTTGGAACACCACTGCAGTTGAATATCCCGGAGATTGGACAACCCACCACTTATTGTTATTTAATGAAGGCCTAAACAGCAACTATAGCAGTAAAAGCAACGATGCCCAGTCCGGTTCATTTTCTTTAAAACTTAAAGGCGAACTCGTGGTTTCACCCAATGGAAAGAAAGACACCTTTCCGGCATTTGCAGTTACCAGCAGAAGCAGGGAAATGATGGACCTGCTAAGCCCAGATTTGGAGACGCCTTCATTTGCCTTGGGCAGCAGGCCAGCCTCAATCCATGCTTATGTAAAAAGCAATTTGGCCAAAGGCGATCAGTTAATGGTCGTTGTAAACCTTTTCAATGCAGACAGTATTGTGGGATCCGGTATATATTTACTGGACAGCAGCATTGGCAGTTATCGGCATGTAAGTGCTGATCTTGCCTGGCTTCCCGGATATTCCGGCAATGCAGATAAGGCCACCATCGGCATTTACCTCACAGACAAAACAGGATTCTCGGTTCTAAGTATCAATAGTGAAGCTTTTATAGACAATATTTGGTTCGAAAATTTCGGGGTTGGAACCAAACCAAGTGCAAAACAAACCGACTTCAGCATTTACCCGAATCCAGCATCT
This sequence comes from Flavobacteriales bacterium, assembly GCA_947487055.1. Lineage (GTDB taxonomy): Bacteria > Bacteroidota > Bacteroidia > NS11-12g > UBA955 > RGEC01. The sequence continues at coordinate 3,913 of CANKVN010000059.1, read as the reverse complement.
TCAAGTACACGTATTCAGTTTAATGGCACGGATAAAATAAACCTAATCCTGATGGGCCAAGACGGACGAATGCTGCGCAATTTCCCAAATACCGCCAACGGCTCAATTTTGGCTCTGGGTGATATTTCTGCCGGCATTTATCATTTAATTTCTCCTGAAACAGGAATTAGCAAAAAAATCATCATTCTACCATGATCATCAAATCACTCGACCCCAGAATTAACAGAGCCGGCATCGACGATGAGGCGCAAATAGGCATACAACAGCCCCTAGACCAATGGCAAACCTATGAGGTTTTCCAACAAAAAAAGCGCGGAACACACCATGTGCATGTGGGCAGCCTTCATGCACCCGACCATGAACTTGCCATCCTGTTTGCCAAAGAACAATATGCCCGCAGGGGCCAATGTGTGAACCTCTGGGTTGTGAAAACATCCGAAGTTTTTGCCACTGCATACGAAGATGAGGATATTTTCGCCACAACACCGGAAAAGAAATACCGTGAGCCTGAGGTTTACAAGGTCATGGATCGTATTCAAGCATATAAAGCCAAACAAAACCAATAAATCATGGAACTGACAGAAAAACACGTTGAAGGGCTAAGAGAATTGCTCTATAAAATGGCAGACGACCTGCTCATTATTGGTCATAGAAATAGCGAATGGACAGGTCTGGGACCAGTTCTTGAAGAAGATATTGCATTCAGCAGCATGGCCCAGGACAAAATAGGTCAAAGTTTGGCCATGTACGAATTGTTGCACCAATTGGGAGAAAATGAGCCGGACATCGTTGCATTTACCCGCAATGACAAGCAATTTCACAACTGCCATTTGGTGGAATTGCCAAACGGTGAATACGATTTCAGCCTGGCCCGCCATTTTTACTTCGACCATGCAGACGCCATCCGTTTTGCCATGCTGGAAAATTCCAGTTTTGAACCTTTGGCCATGGTTGCCAAAAAATTTAAAGGTGAAATCAAATACCACACCATGCATGCCGATGTATGGATGAAGGAATTGGCCAATGGAACAGAGGAAAGCAAAGCCCGCATGCAATCTGCCATCGACAGTACTTTCCCAATGGCGCTGGGAATTTTTGAAGAAGGAGACTACGAGAAAGAATTGATTGAATCCGGTATTTTCCAAGGTGAAGCCGCACTCAAAGAAATGTGGTATCAAAAAATCAGTGAAACACTGCAGCGCTGTGGTTTACAGGCACCTGAATTGGAGTCGGTACAAAACGCCGCTTTGGGTGGTAGAAAAGGTTTTCATACCGAACACCTGCAGCCCTTGCTGAGCGAAATGACCGAGGTATTTGCCATTGACCCAACTGCCGACTGGTAATCCAATGAACGATCCAATTGCCACCATTTATGACCTGCTGGAAACGGTAATGGATCCGGAAATACCAACCTTGTCCATTGTAGATCTGGGTATCGTAACAGGTGTTGCATTGAACGATGCCGGTGAGCCACATGTGAAGTTAACACCGACTTTTTCCGGTTGCCCTGCACTGAAGATGCTGGAAACGATGGTGGCTGAAAAATTGCTGGAATCCGGTTACCACAACCCCAGGGTTAGCACCTCATTTGAGGTTGCCTGGAACTCCAACATGATTTCGGAAAAAGGACGCGAAGCACTGCTAAAACATGGATTGGCTCCGCCCCCAAAGCACGACGGGTATATAGAACTTGATGTATTGAGTGACATTGCATGCCCATTGTGCGGCAGCCGCAACACCACCATGCAAACGCCTTTTGGTCCCACCTTGTGCAGAAGCATGCATTATTGCAAAAACTGCAGCAATGCTTTTGAAGCATTTAAACCCGTTACTTAACCGTTTCTGCGATTAACAAACGCAGTTGCTCAACCCTACCTGCATTGGCGTAGCTGAGCCAATACATGCCAGGCGGCAGCGTTGGTAACGTTATTTTGGATTGCGCTGTATTAAGTTGCTTCACTACAACTTTCCCATCCATTGACATCAAAGAAAGCCATTGAAGTTTCGGCAGTTGACCAGCCCAATAGATGGCAGAACCCGGTTGCACAGGGTTTGGATAAATCAACGGCTTTGTGGCAACATCCTGATTTAAAGAAGTGCACCAGGTATTCATGGCATCCCGCGCCCGTTGAATGTTCAAACGGCCGGATGTAGCACATTTTCCTTTTAATACGGTTAATTTATCTACCCCTTCTACAATCCAGCCCTTTAGCAACGATGCCGCAGAATCAGGTTTGTTTTGGTGTAAGGTCCAAAAAGTATCGCACACCCCTGCCGATAGTAGCGCAATGGCAGCGGCAACTTGAGGCGCGGCAAAGGAAGATCCGGAAACACCGGCATAAGGTCCGTTGCCGTTGTTATAAGTGCTCAATTGTGTAGTAAAAACCCCTTGCCCGGGAGCTGCCAAATCCACAAAAGTATCATTGTATCCCGATGAAACCCTGTTGTCATTGGCATCGGTATTGTTTACAACCAAGGTGAAGCGGCTGGGACACAAACTGGGAATATCACCTACCCTACCCACATTCACATTGCTGTTGGTGGTAGCGATACTGCTTATAATACCTGCCATCCCCAATGAATCATAAAGGCTGCACCAAATGGGTTCTTCTTGCGGAAAAGCACCATCAATACCCACAGAAGTATTCACAGACATGATACAAGCCCCCTTGCTGCCACCAGAATGCAAAAACAACTGCTTCATCCGCAATACATAAAGCATGCTGCGAATGACGCCCAGATCTCCATCTACGCCGTTTAGCGGATAACAAACCAAAGGCATGATTTTAACATTCCAGTTAATTCCGGCTATGCCTTTTCCATTATTTCCGGATGCCCCTACAATACCCGAAATCTCGGTTCCATGGGCAAACAGGCTTTGGGTTGTAAAGGTTTTAGGATTCGTATCGCCGCCATTCCATCCACGGTAATCATCAACATATCCATTTCCGTCATCGTCCACGCCATTCCAGGGAATCTCATTTCGGTTAATCCACATATTGGCAATCAAATCCGGATGAGATGTGTCCATACCGTCATCGATAATGGCTACCACCAATGTATCGCCTCGTTTGTTGATGCCACCGGTATTTTTATCCCAAAAAACAGGCGCCTTTATGGTCGATAAAAATTGCTGCTGACCATAAAATGGATCATTGGGTTGAACCCTTCTCACCAAATTTTTTGAAAACTGTGTAGCAAGAACCCCTTCAATGGCATTGATTTGTCTGGCAAACTGTCCTGGATGCCACTCTTTGGGAATAGCACAACGATATAGGCCAAAGGCTTTATCTACAGTGGAAAAAACACACCCGGGAGGAATCTTTTGCTCAATTATTGATTTGAAACTGGGGTTGATTTTAACCAACAATGTTTTGGGTTGAGCCCAAAGGGACAGAATGCCAAAACAATTAACAAGGACAATATAAAAGACGCTGTATTTCAGATAAACCAAAGATAATAAGAAAGGCCCGCAAATTAATGCAGGCCTTTTTAAATATTGCGAATTAATGATTATTTACCGCCTGCAGGTTTAGCAGGTTTTTTCTGCTGTCGGGCAGCCAGTTTCTTGATATAATCATCTACACCGGCTTTGTCCTTTTTGATGTTCTCATCATCAGGAGCCAGTTCAATCATCTTGCCTAAATAACCTGAACATTTTTCCCATTCTTTTTTACCACGCGCAATTACTTGCATCCTGTTGTAAGCCACCAAAATGGTTTGCTTGTATTTTGGACGCTGTTCTGCATTTAAACGGCTAATCCATAATTCGTAAGCTGCAGTTACCTTTCCGGTAGAATCTGTAGGATCCAGCTGATCCTGGGTTTGTGCCAGTTTGTAATAGCCTTGAATGGCGGTAGAATCGCGGCCAACAAGTGTGGTATAAGTATTTATGGCTTGGGGATATTGTCGT
>CANKVN010000058.1 GCA_947487055.1 Flavobacteriales bacterium | reverse complement strand
AATATACATTCTGCGATTTGTTGGTTTCCAGAGTCATCAACATGAAAAGTATCTATATATGGCGAAACTTTACAACTATCCATGAGTGTGATTGCTGAATTGAAAAAAACTTTTTGACCAATTTTTACAGTTGAAGTTTTTAATGGTTTATTTACTCCTGAACTTACTGCCTTTATTACTGCCTTCTTTACTGCCTTATTTAAGGCATCCTCTGCTAGTTTTTTAAGAATTTGCCCTTTAACACTGGGTGTACAAATCATACATCCCAACAAAAGCGTTATGTATAATATTTTGCTTTTCATCATTGTATTTGTTTAATAATTTCTGTGATTATTTGTGTACGTCTTCAAATTAAAAGACACTTTATCATTGTGCAGCATTAAAATATCGGAAGCCGAAATGAGGTAGCCGGGCGACACAACATCTTCCAGCCAGGCAATGGCATTGTGGTGGTTTATGGCTTCAAAATGCTCCCGAAGCGTTTTCCCACCGATGGTTAAGCCATCCTGCAGCACTACGCGGGTTTCGCGAAGGCTTAGGGTGTTTCCCTCAATGCTGTTGGAGTTGTAGGTCCATTCTACGGCAATATCCTGTTGCAAACGCTTAATCGCGCTAATGGGAAAAGGGCGCAATCCATCCAGCCTGGTTTTCTTTTCCAGAATACGCTGCTGTTGCTGATCAGTGAGGCCTTTATCGGGATACCACCTTTCCACCCCTCAAAGATAATATCGGCAACCCGGGTTTTTATCATTCCCGATATTTTACACGCAATTTTTTCTTCCGATTTTCCAAGTAGGTTAATCTGGCAGGGGAAATTAAGCCATGGATTCGGCGATTATGGTATTGTAAGGCTTGGCAAATTCACCAACTTCACCCCAGCTTTCACCATTTACCGCTACCCCGGAATCCAACACTGTGCCAACATGGGTGGCACTGGCTCCGGCGTTTTGCAAATATTGCTCGAAGGAACTTTTTTTATCGGCAGAAACGCTCACCACCACACGGCTTTGGCTTTCACCAAACAACCAGGCATCGTTTCTAATTCCGGACAGTGTGCAGATATCAAAGCCTTTACCACCGGCCATGGCGCTTTCCAAACAGGCTATAAACAAGCCACCTTCGCTGACGTCGTGTGCACTGCTCAATAAACCTTGGGTAATGGCGTTGTAAACAGCCATCTGAACACCGTGCTCTTCATCCAGGTCAAACTGCGGACAAGGACTGTATTCAACACCCTTAACTTTGGCCAAATACTGGCTGCTACCCAAATCATTCTTTCCTTCACCAACAAGATATATGAGGTCGCCGGCATGCTTGAAATCGAGTGTCATGCGGTGCTCGGGCTTTTCTATAATTCCCACCATACCAATGGTAGGTGTAGGATAAACCGCATTACCATTGGTACTTTGGTTATAAAAGCTAACATTACCGCCGGTAACGGGCGTATCGAACTTGCGGCAGGCTTTACCCATGCCATCAATGGCGTACTTAAACTGGTAATAAACTTCCTTATTGTAAGGGTTACCAAAATTAAGGCAGTTGGTTACGCCTGTAGGTACCCCGCCGGTTACACGGATGTTGCGCGATGCTTCTGCAACCGCAATCTGAGTACCTTTCTCTGGATCAGCAAAAGTGTATCGGCTGTTGCAATCCACCGTAAGCGCAAGGCTTTTGTTCGTGCCCTTCACCAGCACAACCGAGGCATCGCTGGGGCGGTTGGTGCTTTGGTTAACAGTACCCACCATGCTATCGTACTGCTCATAAATCCAGCGCTTACTGGCGATATTCGGCTCTGCACATAGCTTCAATGCCGACAAACGGGCATCATCCAGAGAAATATCAGCGATTGAATCAAGTGAAAATTTCTCAATCTCCGCAAAATATGCGGGGGTTGACCACTCTCTGTGATAAACAGGAGCACCACCACCAAGCACCAGGCACTCTGCAGGAATATCGCCTTCCAAAGCACCGTTCATATAATAACGCACGCGGCCGGTGTCTGTAACCACGCCAATGTGCGCATAAGAAATTTCCCATTTTTCGAAAACAGCTTCTGCAAGATGTTCTTTTCCTTTTTCTACCACCACAAGCATTCGTTCCTGGCTTTCGCTAAGCAACAGCTCCCAAGCCTTCATATCAGCCTGGCGCATGGGAACCTTTTCCAGCCACACATCCATACCCACACCGCTTTTTGCGCTCATTTCGCTGGTAGAGCAGGTAATTCCAGCTGCTCCCATATCCTGCATACCCACCACAGCACCTGTTTCAATCAGTTCCAGTGTAGCTTCCAGTATCAGTTTCTCCCAGAAAGGATCTCCCACCTGCACGCTGGGAAGGTCCTGAATGCTGTCTTCGCTCATGTCTTTGCTTGCAAAAGCAGCACCATGAATACCATCTTTGCCTGTGGCTGAACCAAAAATATAAACCGGATTACCAGCAGGACCGGCAGCAGCAGAAATACTTTTCCCAACAGGCACGATGCCCACACTCATGGCGTTTACCAAGTTATTCTGCTCATAGCAGTCATCAAAATACGCCTCGCCGCCTACAGTAGGAATACCAAAAGCATTGCCGTAATCGCCAATGCCTTTCACTACGCCCTTCATAAGCCATTTGGTACGGTCTGTTTTCAAATTACCAAAACGCAAACTGTTTAGCTGAGCGATGGGCCTTGCGCCCATAGAAAAAATATCGCGGTTGATACCACCAACCCCCGTAGCTGCTCCCTGATAAGGTTCAATGGCGCTTGGGTGGTTATGGCTTTCAATTTTAAAACAACAAGCCAACCCATCACCGATATCAACCAAACCTGCGTTTTCTTCGCCTGCAGCTGCCAGCATTTTACTGCCTTCACGCGGAAGGGTTTTCAACCAAACAATGGAGTTTTTATAACTGCAATGCTCACTCCACATAACAGAAAAAACACTGAGCTCAGTGAAGTTGGGCTCTCTTCCGAGAATATCGCAAATTTTATGGAATTCCTCTTCCAGCAGACCCAACTGCTTGGCCTGCGCTAATGTGGCTGAAATGGCTTGCATGTAGTCGCAAAGTTAGCATACAAATTGCAGGCATGGAAACCAACTTACTGACACTTTATACCGATTTTCCTTGGAGGTCTAATTAGCGCAGGAGCACAAGACTACCCTTGATAGAATTGCGGCGAACGCGGGTGCCAACAGGCATTTCATACTGGAACACGTAGTGGTACACACCTTCTATACAATCCTGCTCTGCTGTTCGGCCATTCCATTGATAAATACCTTTATCACGGCTATCAAACACCTTTCCTCCCCAGCGATCGTAAATCAGCATTAAGGTCGGTTTTCCTCCCCTCACAAAAATTTGAAAATCGTTGTTCTTATCATCGTTATTGGGGGTAAAGGCCGTGGGAATAAACAGGTCACACAATTCCTCCTGATACCTTACTGTAACCGCATCAGAAGCAATTCCACAAGGATTGGTTACCGTGACACTATAACTGCCACCTTTGGTATCATAAATTACCGAATCCGTTTGCCCGGTGTTCCACAAATAGCGGCTTTGGGGCCAGGTAGCAGTCAACTTAAGCATCCCGCCCCTGCAAAGCAATGTGTCAGAAGGCAATGTTACCAGAGGAGCGTCACCCAGAAAAATACGCAAGGAATCTTCCCACAAACAGCCCAAATCGTTGACCGATGCTTTAAACGTTCCACCCGAACTAACCGTAATGGCATTAATGGATTGGCCAGTGCTCCAGGCAATACTGCCGGGTGCTAAAACGGACAAAATCAGGCTGCTTCCGTTGCAAAGATTTGTATCCCTTCCCAAATTAAACCTGGGCAAAGGATGAATGGTTATTGCTGCTGTAGTGGAATCAGGGCAATCCGCATCGGGAACAACATACTTTATGGTAAAGTTTCCCGGAGGACTGCACGTTAATGTTGAATCCAAAACAGGACCTCCCGAAAACTTGCCTCCAGGTGTTGTAGCCATTAGTTTTATGGCTGGCGCATTTTCACAGACAAAACTGGGTAAACCCGAAAATGCCGATGAAACATTGGACCGTACTTTTACATAAAGGGTATCGGTACTGGAACAACCTTCCTTACTTCTGGCGCTATGGATAACCATATAAGTTCCGGTATCCGAATAGGCATGCGATGCATTTGGGGTAACTGCCGAATCACCATCACCAAAATACCAGCGGTACCAAACCAATCCCGAACTTTTGTTCTCAAAACTGAAAAGATTATTCTTCAGGCACTGAACGGAATCATTCACACCAACCCCACTGCTGGGATCTGCAATTACACGAATGTAAATGGCTGAAGTGTCTGTACAGCCTGTGTTGTAGACATTCCCATTCAAACCATAGGTTGTTTCACTGCGAAAGAAAATACGGTATTTACCCGGGTTGCTAAAAAACTTATCAGGGTTTGGAAAGGTTGTACTATCCGATTTATCGAGGTACCACATTACCCGTTTGCCACACCTTGGTATGGCCGGGATGGTGGTTTTATCTTCAAAATAAAAGTGGTTACCTTTCAAGCATTGCGCCGTATCCCAGTTCCTAACCGTGGGATTGCTGCGTGGCCTGGGCACAATAAAAACAGAAGTAGGTGTGGTATAGGTGTTGTTACAACCCAAGGAAGGAGACGCTATCAATTGCACAGCGTAGCTTCCACCGGCATTGTAAGTGTAGGATGCATTCACTCCGGTATCCTTGCTGCCATCTCTGTACAACCATGTGTAGGTAATCCAGCCAAAACTGGCCTGTGATTTATTGGTGAAAGTTACTTTATTCGTTTTCTCGCAACTATCTGTTCGGTTAAAGCTAAAATCCAGTTTTAGGGAATGCGTTGTAAACGAAGAGGCTGTAAAGTTTGATGTTAGGTAATTGGGCGCTATTCCATCATGCTCAAAAACGGCAAAATGGTAGGTGGATCCGGCAACCAAACCAGTAATGGTAACACTGTTGGCAATATTGTCATAAACAACATAATTGCCTGTACCAATTTGGGAACCCGCTCCAAAAGCCGAAAATGCAGTGTATTTGGTGCCATCAGCAGGAACAACATCCACGGCACTGCCTTGCTTCATCAGCACGGTGCGCCATGCACCATCGCCCTTGGTAAAGGTGAGGGTTGCCGCTATACATGTGAGTGCGCCAATTTGAGGATTGCTCGCAGGCACGGTAGGTTCACCGGCTTTAGCCGAAAAAACCATCATTGTAAAGTACCATATAGCTGCAAAGCGCCTCAGCATAACACGCAAAGATACATTTTTAGGCATTTCAAACACAGAAACACATCACAAAACAAATAAGAGACTTTTAAATCTATCGATACGTTGTCTGCTACCCCAATAATAATTGGAGGGCTGGGAATCAAACGTAGATTATATTTTCTTCGGGCAAAATTTTCTCTCCCCTGAACTTCAGAAATACCCTCACCAGCGTAATAACATCCTTGGAACAATATTTGGCAATTCGCTCTAGGTCATTCTCCTTCCAGTAAACAGCTCCAACCATAGAGCCATCTATATCATCTTTGGGGGTGGGGATATGAAACAAATGAGCGAGCAGATTTAACGAAGTATAGCTTTTATAATCTCCAAACTTCCACAACTCCATGGTATCCAGGTGTGGGATTTCCCAGGGTTTTTTACCCGGCATATCCAATAATTTGGGCAAAACTATGCCATTCACCATCATCCTGCGTGCCAAATAAGGAAAATCAAATTCTTTGCCATTGTGCGCACAGAGCAAATAGGGCATGCCATTGAAACTCCGGTTGAGCAAATTGGCCAGTTCGGATAGCACTTCAAATTCATCATGCCCATGAATGGATTTCACACGGAGCACAATCCCATCAGATCCGCGGCGTAAAAAACCAACACCAATGCAAATAACTTTGCCGAATTCTGCATAAATACTGGCACGCTCGTAGATATCAGCTACGGACTCTTCACCCCTGATCAACATTTTGGCCTTGCGCTCCCAAAGCGACTTCCAGTCGGAATCTAAATCATCAAACTGCCGCTGAGCCGAAACCGTTTCAATATCTATAAAGACGATATTTTCAAGGTCTATATGCTTTAATATTTCCATTGATAAAAATACAATTATACGATTTTTATCTTATTTAATTTAAACCAAAGTTATAAAACCACCTTTTTGAGGAAGAAGGTACCAAATGGCACAAGAGACAACAAAAAAGCCTTTAGCGCCTGCAAAATGGTCAGTGATTTTTTTAAAACCATCAATAAGAGTATTGCACAAAAACCAACAAATAAAACCCCGTGTGCAGCACCCACCAAACTAACCGCGGACGGAACATTGAATATATACTTTAGCGGCATGGCCACACCAAGCAAAATCAAATAACTAAGGCCTTCCCAATGCCCTATTTTCAGCATCCATGTTTGAAATTCTTTTGGTTCAACCGTATTTTGCATGGCACAAAGTTATGTAAACAGCCATGGCTGTTCACAATTGCGGATAACTTGTTTTTTGCTATTACACTGCTATTGCGCTATTTCGCTGATAATGTCTGACAATTCGGTATTAAAAACCAAGCGGAAAAGGCCCAGCTCAGTGCCCGGTATCAGCAGCCTGGCGTTGGTAATGTTCATGTTGAGCTTGCTTTCGCTTACATTTTTTGGTTTCAAAGGATTAAGCAAAGAATTGGTTGAAAGCAGCAGCGTTGATGTATATTTCAAGGATTCCTGCTCCGATTTGCAGGCAAAAACCTTTGAACAAGACATAAAAAAAGAATTTTGGTTGAAAAATGCCCACCTGGTTAGCCGCGAGGAAGGCATGAAGCAAATGTTTGACCGGTACGATGATCCGTTTATGCAATATGTGGAAGTTGCTGCATTACCCCTTAGTTTAGAACTCTACATAAAAGCAGAAAACGCCACACCGGAATTTATTGAAAAAACAGCCAGCAGCATTAAACAGCACCCATTGGTAGAAAGCGTTATTTACCAGAAAAACCTGATGCAATCTGTCAATAAAAACATTAAGCGCATAGAACTTACCCTCTTTGTACTTACTGGTATTTTCATCATTATTGCCATCGGATTAATCAACAACTCCACCCGGCTAAACATTTTCGCAGACCGCTTCATCATAAAAAGCATGCAGCTTGTTGGTGCCACCCATGGTTTTATCATTAAACCCATCATTGTAAAGTTTCTTGGATATGCAGCAATCGCCTTCCCTATTTCCTTGATTTTGCTGATTGCGGCACTTCAGGGCGCCCTTTTCTTCGTATGGCCTGAAGCCAGCTATATGGGTGCGATGGCAGAAATAACTGCATACGTTAACCCGGTCCAGGCCGCTGCGGCTTTGCTGTTTTCATTTGCCTGCGGAATAATTATTGCATCAGGCAGTGCATGGTTCAGCACCCGTAAGTATCTTCGCACTAAAATCGAAAACTTATACTAATGGACAACAAAAAGAATATCTCTGCCAGCAAAGAAAATCCAACCGGCAAATCAGGATTGGTTTTTGGAAGCATCAACTACCTATTGATGGCCATTTCGCTCATTATCCTTGTTATTGGTTTTGCCTTAATGGGCGGAAAAACAGACATTTACAACACCACCAAAATCAGCACAGCACCCATCGTGGTTATTCTGGGATTTGGGGTTGGAATGGTTGCCATTTTTTACAAAGGCAACAAATCCGCTGGTGAATGACCTGGATTGAGAATTTAATTCTCTCTGTGGTCGAAGGTATTACGGAGTACCTCCCCGTGAGCAGCACAGGCCATTTAATGATGACCGGTGCCGTAATGAAGCTTAAAGCTTCGGAAATTGATACCTACATCATCAGCATCCAGTTTGGCGCTATCTTGGCTGTTGTGGTTGCATACTACAAACGTTTTCTCGATTTTAAAAACATTACTTTTTATTTGAAACTGTTTGCCGGATTTATTCCTGCAGCCATACTTGGATTGCTGCTGGACGAACACCTGGAACGTTTGTTACAAACCCCAGCTATTGTGGGTTTCACCCTTATTTTGATTGGTTTCTTCTTGATATTTATGGAAAAATTATTGCCCGAAGGCCAAAAGGATACGGAAAGCATGACCTACACAGATGCTTTTAAAATTGGCATTGTTCAAAGCTTTGCCATGGTTCCTGGGGTTAGCAGGAGCGCTGCCAGTATTGCCGGAGCACTGGGCTGTAAAATGAGTAAGGTGGCAGCTACTGAATTCAGCTTTTTCCTGGCCGTGCCAACACTTGGAGCTGCCGGATTGTATAAACTTATGAAGAATTGGGACCAATTGTCAACCAGCCAATTAGAAGACATTGCACTGGGCAATGTGTTAAGTTTCATCACTGCCTTGTTTGCCATTAAATTCTTTATTCAACTGGTAAAAACCAAAGGCTTTGCCTGGTTTGGTTACTACAGAATTATCGTAGGAGCAGCATTTTTGTTGTACCTTTATGTTTAATTAAAAAAATTGCATGCGTTTTACCAATCACCGCATATTCATTGCACTCGCATTGTCATTGCTAATGGTTGTTTTTGGTGCTTACACTTCCCAAACAAAATCCTATTCGGTTAAGCTGGGCAGGCTCAAGTACAACGGAGGCGGCGATTGGTACAGCTCCAAAACCGCGTTGCCCAACCTTGCCAACTATTGCAACAGCAAGCTGGGAATGAGTATAGATCCTACCGAAACCGTTGTTGACATTGGCGGTCCGGATTTATTCAATCATCCTTATCTTTTTATGACAGGCCACGGAAACGTGCTGTTCTCCGATGCTGAAGCAGAAAATTTGCGCAATTACCTAATCAGCGGCGGATTTCTGCACATCTGTGATAATTATGGGATGGATAAATATGTCAGGAGCCAGATGAAAAGGGTATTCCCTGAACTGACATTTACAGAATTGCCTCACAACCACGCCATTTACCAATCGCCCTATGCGTTTCCGCAAGGCCTTCCCAAAATTCACCTGCATGATGGCAAACCACCACAGGGTTTTGGATTGATTTACAAAGGCCGCCTGGTTTGCTTTTACGATTACGAATGTGATCTTGGCAACGGATGGGAAGATCAGGAAGTGCATAAGGACCCTGAGCCCGTTCGTCAAAAGGCATTGCAAATGGGTGCCAACATCCTGAAGTTTATTTTCAGTCATTAATGACAGCATCCAATAGAAAAATTGCTTTTTTAATCAATCCGATTTCTGGCTCAGCGAGCGCTCGAAAATCCGGTACTACCATGATTAACACCCTCAAGCAGGAAGGCAAATACAACATATTCGAACCCCAAAATCCGGCAGAGATGCTGGCCATAACCAAAGACCTGGCCCAAAAGAACTACGAAGCCGTTTTTGCTTGCGGAGGTGATGGGACGCTCAACCTTATCAGCAGCCAGCTCCTGGGAACAGAAACCGCCATGGGCATTGTACCGCTTGGATCTGGAAACGGTTATGCCAGACACCAGAACATCCCACTCAACTGGCAACAGGCAATAAAAGCAGCCCAAAATCCAGTTGAGACTGTGCGCGATACCGCCATGCTCAACGGATTTCATTTTCTAAACATAGCAGGTCTGGGTTTTGCGGCAAAAATCAGCCATGAATTTAAACAAGAAGCACATAGAGGCTTTAAAGGCTACGTTAAAACAGTGCTGAAAAACATGAAAATGGAACCTTTCAAAGCCAGTATACAGAACGAAAATGGCCTTTGGGAAGGAGATGTTTGGATGGTGGATTTTTGCAATGGGAGCCAATGGGGAAATAACTTCCGCATAGACCCGGGGGCGCGTGATGATGATGGAAGCCTTAGTGCCATCATTTTCAAAAAAATAAGTCCAATCAAAATTCCAGTACTTGGTTTCCAACTTGCAACGGGAAAGGCTAACCGAAGTCCTGATATTTATCGCATAAACGGCAGTAAATTCGTTATAGGCTTTGAAGGTAAAAAGCCGCTGCACCTTGATGGAGAAGCTTTTGGTTTTATCGAAGGCCAAGCCGTCATTGAAGTGGTGCCAAAAAGCCTGAAAATATGGACCCCGGGTTAAAAATACTCACAGCAAAAGAAAGTCAATACTGCGATCAGCAAACAGCATTGCTGGAATCCATGAACGAACATGACCTCATGGAACGGGCTGCCATTCGGCTATTTCAGCACATATGCAAGCAAAATGAGGGCAACGCTCCCCTGCACATTATTTGTGGACCCGGAAACAATGGCGGAGACGGATTGTGTATTGCTGCGTTAGCTGCCGCAACAGGATTGCGCACGAGGGTAAGTCTTTGTTTTTTCGGTAAGCAAATGAGTCCTGCCATGCAGTTTAGGCTTAAACAGCATAAGGATTTTCAGCCGTTACAAATTATTGAAATAAACACCCCTGACGAGTTGAACATCCATCAGGATGAAATCATCATCGATGCCATGTTTGGAACCGGCTTGAACAGTGCCCTTCAGCAACCCTGGGATGGGCTGGTGGCTAAGATAAACGAAGCCAAGGTAGCTGTTTACAGCATCGACATGCCCAGCGGTTTATTTGACAATCAACCGCAAAGCGCTGCCCCATTTGTAAATGCAAGATTGACACTTACCGTGCAGGCTCCAAAACCAACTTTCTTTTACCCGGAAAACAACATCGTTTTTGAGGTTGTGGATTGTGGCATCAACACAGCTAAAACAAGAGTATGCAAGTATTTTCTGGATCCTGAATACCCTACCGTTATTCATCAATTGAAACAATTGCTGCCTGCCCGACCCAAACACAGCCACAAAGGAAGTTATGGCCATACCTTGATTATTGGAGGCAACTACGGCGTGCATGGAGCTGCCGCTATTGCTGCCAAAGCCTGTTATGATGCAGGAAGCGGTTTAACCACAGTGATTGCGCCTGCAGAAGCAACCGCTTACCTATCGCAGTTACCGGGTGTAATGCACAAGGCCTCGGCCTTGAACAAAGACGCCGCAGATTTAATACAGCCTGAGCGATACAACAGCCTTGCCATAGGTCCGGGACTTGGACAAACACCGGAAACCACCGCATTGTTAACCGCAATTTTATACAAATGGCAACATCCCATGGTTATTGATGCAGATGCTTTAAACATCATTTCCGCAAATTTGCATCTACTGGAAATGGTTCCGGCAGGCAGTATCCTCACCCCGCACCCAAAAGAATGTGAGCGCTTGTTTGGACCATTCAACAACAGCAAGGAAAGGGAATTTCGGCTTTTGCAGATAGCTAAAAAATACAATATATATATCTTAGCAAAAGACACTTATTCCTTGCTGACTTGCCCCGATGGAAATGCATTTTACAATGGTACAGGAAGCCCAAAACTGGCCCGTGGCGGCAGTGGCGATAAACTTACAGGGATGATCGCCGGGCTATATGCACAAAGCGGCGTCCCAAGGAACGCCGCTTTAGCAGGCATGTATTATGCCGGCAGTGAATTTAACATTATTTAATTTCCCTAACCCAAGACTGGGTAAGGCCAATTTCAGAACTTAGCAGGAAGCGATCCGCTTCGTTCCGTGTTTTAAAGTACTTAACAAATACATAGTAGCTGTTATTTTTTCTGTCAAGGAACTTGTAGGAGATTTTATCCTGCATGTAAATATCCTTGATCATTTTGTCAGCCTTCGCCTCTTGCGAGGTAACACCGGTTACGATGTAGAAACCGGGAGTAACTTTTTCGCTGCTATCCAACTTCGCAATGGTGATACCGGACGTATCAATTCCCAAACCAGCGTTAACAAAATCAGGCAAGCTTTTTACAGTTATCTGCACTTTCCTGCGGGCATTTTTGCTTACCGCTTCTTCTGTTTGCTCTTCCGCATCTGCAGGTGCAGTTCCACTTTTGCCAAGACCAATGGTTAAGAAAATTTCGTGGCCATTGCCCAAAACTTCCCTTGACTTGCCTGTTGGATACATGAATGCGTAGCCAAAGCGGGTTCCGCCACCCAGGTTAGCGCCAACATTTCCACCAAACTGGGAAACATCATTGCCGGAAACACCTATCCAAAACTTGTTATCGTAATGGGCAGCAATGTTCACCTGACCGCGGTATCCTTTAAAATCCCAAAGGGTTACGTTTGCAGTAGGATTAATGCTGATTTTCTCACCGGCCTTGAAGCTGTATCCCAGCAAAATATTGGATACATTTTGCAAGTTGTAGCCGGCAGAATAATTGAAATAACTATAATCAAAGCGGGGCTTAGCCAGTCTGCTGGATGAGAATCCAATCATCAGTGACTTGTGGGTAAAACATGCAGATGCGCGCAAATCTGCCCTGGTAACAGCCGGGCTGAACATCAAGGCACGAATAACCGGGTCATTTCCACTGATATAAATGGCTTTATTTGGGTCGAAACTCTGGTTCATAAAACCAACGGATACCCCCAGGCTAAGCTTGCTATCCTCATTAAAAGGAATGGCATAAGCATAGGAAGCATAGGCGTTTTGCAAACTGGAGAAGCCTGCATTTTCCCTCAGGTAATATACCCCAAATGAAGTATGCTGACCGGGCAATGGCAAAACGATGTTCGCCAGCATGTTTTCAGGTGCGCCTTGCACTTTGGAATATACACGGTTAAAAAAGATGGATGCAGATGCTGTTTTCTGAAGGTTCATGGCTGCAGGGTTAATGATAGTAGGATCCAGAAAGAACTGGTCTATCCTGGAGCTCATTTGGGCTTGTATCTGGGTAGCAAACACAAGCACTGCAGCTGCGGAAATATATTGTTTAATTTTCACGGGGGTTATCGTATTACTTGGATGAATCCTTTAAGTTTTGAATGGTTGCCCCTGTGGTGGAGCAGGTAGTAATAAATACCATCAGGCAAATCGTTATTGCTCTTGTCTACTGCTTTCCAATCGTTTTGGTAATTGCTGCTTTCGTAAACAACCTTGCCGGAATAATCGGTAACGGTCAGATCGTACTGATCCAAATCTGCCAGCTCTTTCACATCCCAGGCGTCATTTTCATTGTCGCCATTTGGGGTTATGATATTTGGGATGCGGGTAAAGACAGGATCTATAACTGTTACTGTTACTGTGTCTTGGTCAGAACAGCCATTTCCGTTTGTTCCTGAAACAATGTATCGGCGGGTTTGAACAGTTGAAGACCTTACGGTTGCTCCGGTAGTAGCGCTCAATCCAGTCGCAGGTGACCACGTGTATGTTGTAGCTCCAGTAGCACGAAGGATAGCAGAAGATCCACGGTAGATAGTGGTATCTGAGTATGCTGTTACGCTGGCCTTTGGATACACCAATACTGTGTCATTATCATCCACATAGCAGAGAGGTCCGTTGAAAGCCCTAACAGTATATCTTATAGAAGATTTGAACACTTTTGTGCGGTTGGTATCATTGTCGTTTAACCAGATAATATTGGTACCTCCGTTTGCTTTTACGGAGATGCTGTCACCAACGCAGAAAGGTGATGTACCGGTGAGGGCGAACGTAAGATTGGGATAGGTTGTAAACGAAACGTTTTTGGAAACAGAATCTGTGCAGCCTTCAGCGGTGGTGATGGTATATGTAACGGTGTAAGGCCCGGTTCCGTTGAAGTAAATTTTGGCGGGAGAAACTGCTGCAGCATTGGTTCCATTAACTTTCCACATGCGGCTGGCAATGGCAGAACTCGCTGAAACTGCAGAGTCGTTGAATATGATGCTATCCGGAACACAATTGCCAATCTTGTTGAAATTAACATTGAGCGTTCCGCGCACCCTGTAGGTATTGCTTACGCTATCGGTGCAGCCTCTGTCTGTGGTTGCAATCAACCTAACGGTATAGTTACCGGTTGACGCGTAACTGTGCGTGCTGTCTTTGAGAAGGTCAAAATTACCATCACCCCATTTCCATGTAGCTGCAACTATGGTTTGGCCTTGTGATGCGCTAAGGGTTGGGAATGACGTAAACTTGTTGTTTTTCAAGCACTGGGTTTGCGTATTACCGGCAATGGCAGGATCTAAAACAAATCCTACTGAAGGCAAACCATAAACGGTGAGTGTTTTGGTGATGCTATCGCGGCAACCTACGTTTGAAATCCCGTAAAGAGAAATGCTGTGGGTTCCTGCAGTAGCAAATTTCTTCTTAGAAGCAATGGTACCGGCAATGGCAGCACCATCGGCTTTCCAGCTCCAGGTAATCAAGTTGTCAGGAGGATTGATATTCGCAATACGGTTGAAGTAGGCTGTGTCTGACAAGCAAACATCCGAGGTGATAAAATCCGGGGTTGGCAATGCATGGATGGTTACTGACTTTGCAATACTATCCTGACATCCTTGTATAGAGGTCCCAATCAAGGTAACCGTGTAGAAACCTGCAGTGGCGAATTTCTTTTTAAATGCAGTATCAGTGCTGGCAGCTACACCGTTGATTTTCCATTTCCATGACAACAAGGCTTCAGCCGGAAGGGTATTTCTTACCCTCAGGAAAGAGGCCGTATCCGTAACACATACAGATGGTGCTACAAAGTTTGGTACCGGCAAATATTGGATGGTGAAATTTTTGGTTGTACTGTCTTTACATCCGTTAGTTGAAACTGCTACCATTTTGGTTGTGTGAACACCAGGGGTTATAAATTTATACCGTGCAACAGTATCCGTTTTGTAAAAATTGCCATCAATGAACCAGCTATAGGTTATCTGATTATCAGGAGGATTGGTGTTTTTAAAACGAAGGAAAGTAGCAGAATCGTTCACACAGCTTGAAGGCGTTGGGAAATCAACGTAAGGTTTTGGGTAAACACGAACCAGTTTATCTGCAGAATCAATACAACCTTTCAAGGTAGCAACCACCAAACGGACCGTATAGTTACTTGCAGATGAATAGGGATAATTCACAACAGGCCCGGTTCCAGTTCCACCATTTCCAAAACTCCAGTTGTGGCTGCTAACCGCATCCGGAGAGGCCACTGATGAAGAATCGGTGAACGTGGTTAACAAACCTTTACAAACTTCGGTAAAACCAAAGTTAACCTTGGGCAGGGCATTTACCCTCACTGTCGCATAAGCTGAATCTTTATTCCCAAGTGCGTTCATAACAATCATTTTCACTGTGTAATTGCCTGAATCTGAATATGTAAACGAAGGGAATTGCAGTGACGAAGTATCGGTAGTAACGGTAAGATCACCGAAATCCCAGAAATAGGAGGTTATGGGTTGCCTTACGCTGAGAGAACTTTGTGAGAAGTTAACCGTTTCGCCCAAACAAACCTCATATTTATTTGGCATGATGGCAAACACCTCGTCGGTACCCAAAACATTGGTCCCCAGAGAGTCGTTGGCATACGTAAAATAGGCCAGTGTATCTGCATTATTGGTATTGTAAAGTGTACCGGCATTGTTAGTAGTACCTTTTCCGGCCAGGGAAATCCAGTTACCAGTGCCTTTGTGCATAACCAAACTAAGTTTTGCCGAATCAAATGCTTCATCATTGATGTTCTGGAAGTCGTACCCCAGGTTTAGGTTGAAATTACTAAGACCCGCGAATTTTGTTGAGG
>CANKVN010000057.1 GCA_947487055.1 Flavobacteriales bacterium | reverse complement strand
CGAGTTTCTTCAGCTCCTTGACCATTTCTTTTTTACCGGGATCTATTTCGTATTTGGGCTTGAAACCATTGCTAATGTCAATGGCTTTATCTCCTTTGCCCAAATCGCGTATATGGCCCATACTGGACTTAACAGTAAATCCTGCGCCCAAATATTTCTCAATGGTTTTGGCTTTTGCCGGGGACTCAACAATAACAAGGTTTTTCATCAGTGGTTCGATAACGATAAAACAATAAATCTAGGGGGCAAAGGTAATGGGTTTGGTAATGAACCCGTACCTTGTTTGAATGCGAACCAGATAAATTGTGCCGTTATCCACACCGGGATTACCAATGGTAATCAAAGATTTACCCACAGGCATGATTTTTTTTGCAATGTGCTTAATTACCCTTCCCTGAACATCGCAAATCTCGATGGCTACTGCTGTATTTTCTGCAAGGTTAAGCTCGAGGGTTGCCTGCTGCTGAGCGGGATTGGGATAAATATTTGCTGTTACATTATCTTTCTCCAGCGGATTGGTTCCTGCGAACCACTGGCTGATATTGACATTATCAATGTAAACCGGGTTACCCGCATTGCTGATAACATCAAAACGGAAAATGGCATTTTTAACGGTATCGTATCCAAGTGCCGCAAAAGAATTTACCCCAAGTTGTTTCCACTGCGTTTTGCCGGTAGGAACAAAATTCGGTGTGGCTACTGCGCCTGAATAAGCCAATCCGGTTCCGCTTCTTTCATAAATCTGGCGGTATGATGTGCCACAATCGGTGGAGATAAACAAGCGCAGCACTTCTGTTGCTGTGTTATCTGAAGTAGGAAGTGCATAAGCGGCATAAAAAGTAAGGCGGCTGGCGCTGCCTTTCAATTTGCTCAGATCAAACGAAGGGGTGCGGAAACTATATACGGTTCCTGCAGCATCGGTGGAGGTCACAGGTGCTTTGTAGCACTGAGATCCGGTGTAGGCTGCTGCGCTTGTGGTTGCCCAGCGGGCGTTTGCTGGCGATAAAGGCAGGTATCCACGGGTTTGTGGATCGCTCTCAAATCCTTCCTCCACATTGGGGAACAAGGCATTTCCAATACCGACGACCTCAATATAGTCAGTAACACTTTTGGTATTGCTGCCTTTGGAATTTTGAACCGTAAGCGAAACGGCATATTTTCCTGGTGTTTGGTATACCACCACCGGATTTACATCCGTGCTGGATGGTGAGGAAGAGCCTGCCAATGTCTAGCTGGGTGCTGCAACGGTGGCTTTGCAGTTAATGTCATAAAAGCGAACAGGCTGTCCGGTACAAACCATCTTGTGTGAAGATGAAAATGCAGCTGTTGGCGTGGTGTTGCTGTTGGGTGATACGCCCGTAGCCAAAAGGTTTGCTGCAGAGACATTGTTGCTGCGCGGGGTTTTGCCCAGCGAGCCATACATAATACCTCTCTGCTGGATGGTAAACATGGCCATGCAACCTCCATCGCTGTAATCCATATAATTTTCCCACTGGTCGGGCAGGTTTGGGTTGTCTGTAGCGCAGCTGTTTCCGCCTGCAGGGCAATTGGCATTGGTGAAAGTTGATGCTACTGGAGGCGTATCGTCGCACATGTCATCATCGTTGCAACCGCCCTGAAAAGTATGAAACAATCCCAGCCAGTGGCCCAATTCGTGGGTAAGTGTGCGTCCGCTATCGCCTGGTACCGCAGTTCCAATGGTACCTACGCGGTCATGTCGCATCACAATTCCATCGACAGAGGCATTGGTCATCCAGGGGAAAACAGCATAGCCAAGGATGGTTCCGGAACCGGATGACTGGATGCTGGTAACAACCCAAATGTTCAGGTATTTGGTATAATCCCAGCGCGCAATGGATTTTACCTTGGCATTTAGCTGATCAACTTCAACCCCTAAAGGACTATATACCCTGTTTATGCCATCGGTGCAATTCCCATTGGGATCTACGCTGGCCAGTTTGAATTCAATCTGACAATCGGCAGCAACTGCAGTAAACTGGCTGCGGATTTTGTTGCGGTTTGGATTCTGGAAGTTAAAATCCTGGTTCAGTACACGAACCTGATCCAAAACCTGTTCTTTGCTAATGTTTTCTGTTCCATTGGTATGGATAACATGAAAAACAACGGGAATAGTATACTTTGCAGCCCTTCTTACCGGGTTGCTTTTTGCTGCAAGCGCTGCCTGCTGCATATATTCTGCTCTTTTTTGGACCAACGAAGGATCTTGCTTTAACAGCTCCTCGTAATAGTGTTCAGTTCCGCATGCATGATCGTGGCTGGACTGCGCAACCAGATACTGGTGCATCAGCGAAAACAAGGCGATGATTAAGGCTATTTTCTTCATGGGTGGCAGCAAAAATAACCAATTTATATGGCGTTGTTTTTATAAATGGAATTTGGATGACAAGAAAATGACTAAACTACCCCAAGGGAAAGAAGGCATCGGGGTGGTAAAACAAGCGTTTGCCATGGGGAAGAAAATGAACAGAAACTACATCAAACCTGATGGGGCCATCAAATTCATTCACTTCCAGGTAATGCTTTGCCGCAACATACAGTTTTTGTTGCTTGCTGCTTGTGACGGCATCTTCCGGATAAACAATTCCTCTAAAAGAGCGGGTTTTTACCTCTATAAATACCAAATATTGACGGTCGAGCGCTACCAGATCCAGTTCATAGCGGCCATGCCGCCAGTTGAGAAAAAGAATGGTAAAACCATGAAAGCGCAAGAATTCGGCGGCCACGGCCTCTCCTGTTTTACCAACTTCATGAAAATCAGCCACAAAATACAAATATAGCTTTTTTTCTACAAATAAGCAAATTCAACTCATAGGTGTATTTTTGCAGCATGAATTGGTGCAATTGGACAGATTTGGGTGTGATGGACTACAAAGAAGCCTGGGAAAAACAGCTGGAACTCTTCCAGGGCAAGATTGCCATGAAACATCAAGGACAGGCACCTGAGCATCATTTACTGATGGTGGAGCATCCGCATGTGTATACACTTGGAAAAAGTGGAGAGCGCAAGCATTTGCTCATTGACCAAACCAATTTGACGGAACTGGGCGCTACGGTTTATGACATAGAACGTGGCGGTGATATTACCTACCACGGTCCAGGGCAGTTGGTGGCATATCCGATTTTTGACCTTGAACAGCTGGGTATCGGGGTAAAAGCATTTGTGGAAGGAATTGAAACTGCCATTATTCAGACGCTTAAAGAATTTGGCATTACTGCAGGAATTATTCCAGACCGAATTGGGGTTTGGATTGACATTAATCAGCCAAGGGAGCGAAAAATAGCCGCCATAGGCATAAAATGCAGCCGTTTTGTCAGCATGCACGGATTGGCGCTGAACGTCAATACCCAGCTGGATATGTTTTCGCACATTGTTCCTTGTGGGATTTCAGACAAGGCAGTTGCCAGCATGGAAGGTGAACTTGGCCGACAAATTGACATGTTTGTCGTAAAAAAAGAATTGGGCAAGCAATTTGCAGGTATATTTGGACTACAATATCATCATGAACCGCAATAACATTATTTTACTTTCGGTGGTTGGCTTTTTCGCCATCTTATTCTTTTGGGGATGCAACAAATACAACGGCATCATTAAACAGGACGAAACGGTAAACAACGCATGGGGCAACGTGCAAACCATGTATCAGCGCAGGGCTGATCTTATTCCAGGCCTGATTCGCACTGTTCAGGAAGCAGGTAAAAACGAAAAAGGCATTTTGGAATCGGTTACCAAGGCCCGAGCAGGCATAACCGAAGCCAAACAAGATATCAGCAATGCCAAATCACCCGCAGACATGGAGCGCGCCAATGCAAAAATCACCAGTGCATTTACGCTTGCAGTGGAAGCTTACCCTCAGGTAAGAAGTACGGAGGCTTATTTGAAGTTCCAAGATGAACTTACAGGCACGGAAAACAGAATCTCCACTGCTCGTTCAGATTTCAACGCCTCTGTAAGGGGATACAACATTGCAGTGCGCACCTTCCCCGGCAACCTGGTTGCAGGATTTGGAGGTTTCAAAACCAAGGAAGAATTTAAGGCAGCCGAAGGCACCGACAAAGCTCCTGATTACGACAAGGCCTGGGATAAAGGCAAGGAATAATCCTGTGTTTAACTGGTTTAAATCACCGCAGCTAAGCAAAGCCGATGAGCAACAGATTGTTCGGGGCATACAGGCTGCTGAAAAAAACACCCGTGCTGAAATACGCGTGCACATCGCCAGGCGTTTGAAAGCAAATTCTGCACTGTCGGAGGCTCAGGAAATTTTCAACTCCCTTGGAATGCATTCAACAGAGCTCCGAAACGGGGTTTTGCTATACGTTTGCCTGCGTGAAAAGAAGTTTGCGATCGTTGGCGACATCGGCATCCATTCCCATGTTTCAGAAACCTTCTGGAACGAGGTACGGGACGAAATGCAGTTGTTGTTTGCCGAAGGAAAGGTAGCCTCAGCAATATGCCATGGCATCGGGCGAGCAGGCGAAAAACTACAAGAATATTTTCCGGCAGACGGCAACCACAATCCAAATGAGTTATCCGATGAAATTTCGCGCAGTTAAATATTGGGTACTTGGCTTTGCGTTTTTGTTCTGCGCGGCCACAGCACAGGCACAGGATGGGGATATTGCACGCAAAGACGTTCCGGCCTACGTGGGTTTGGTGAATGATTTTGCCGGTGTACTCAGCAAAGAAGATGCGGCTAAACTGGAGCAATCCCTTCGCCGATATGAAGATAGCAGCAGCACCCAGATTGTGGTGGTGATTGAGCAAACGCTCAAGGGTAGAGACCAATTTGACCGCAGCATGGACTTTTCGCGCCAATGGGGTGTGGGCCAGCAAGGCAAAAACAATGGCATCGTGGTTTATTTAGCCATCGAAGAACGCAAACTAAGCATTAGAACCGCGAGCGCTACCCAGGGAGCGCTTACCGATGGCGAAACCGGTGAAATACGGAGACAAATTATGCAGCCATTGCTAAAACAGGGAGATTATTACGGTGCTTTAGACCAAGGCACACAAGCCATTATGGCGGCCCTTGCCGGTGAGTTTAAGGCTGATAAAAAGTCAAAACACAAAGGTGATGCCCCGGGTTGGGTTACCATCCTGATTGTTTTGGTTATCATCCTGGCCAGTGCTTTTCGTGGAAGAGGCGGAGGCAACCGTGGCTTTGGAGGCAGTGGCCCATACTACTGGGGCGGTGGTGGATTTGGCGGTGGCAGTTCCGGCAGCAGCTGGGGTGGCATGGGCGGTGGCGGCGGATTTAACGGCGGTGGTTCGGATGGTGGATGGTAATCCTGACGCAACCAACAATTACCTGTCCTAAATTTGACCTAAACCATCACGGTTGGCCGTTAATATACCTACCTTTGCAAAATAAATGTCGGAGCCAGATTTAGCCTATATCGACAAAGGTGAGATAGCCATCATCGGGGCCAGGGAGCACAACCTAAAAAACGTAGATTTGGTAATCCCCCGAAACCAACTGGTGGTTTTTACAGGTTTATCGGGTTCAGGTAAAAGTTCGCTGGCTTTTGACACCATTTATGCCGAAGGTCAACGCCGTTACCTAGAGAGTTTCAGTGCTTATGCACGACAGTTCATTGGGGACATGAAAAGGCCCGATGTAGACAAGATATCCGGCCTCAGTCCTGTAATCAGCATTGAGCAGAAAACAGTATCCAAAAACCCCAGAAGCACGGTTGGCACCGTTACAGAAGTTTATGATTTCCTCCGGTTGCTCTACGCAAGGGCAGCAGAAGCTTACAGCTATGTATCCGGTGAAAAAATGGTTAAGTTTACAGAGGTGCAGATTGTGGAATCTGTTGCCAAACAATACCAGGATCAAAAAATAACGATACTATCACCGCTCATCAAGGGTCGCAAAGGCCATTACCGCGAACTTTTTGAGCAAACCAAGAAAAAAGGATACAACAAGGTTAGGATTGACGGTGAAATAACCGAAATACAGCCAGGCATGCAGCTGGACCGTTATAAGATCCACGACATTGAGGTTGTTATTGACCGGGTTATTGCCAGTCCGCTCGACACCAAAAGACTGGCTGAAAGCATTGCTACTGCCCTAAAAATGGGTAGTGGATATATGACCGTTCTCACCGAGGACCGCGCATTCCCATATTCCAAGTTTCTGATGGATCCGGTATCGGGAATCAGCTACGACGAGCCACAGCCCAATAGTTTTTCATTCAACAGCCCATATGGCGCTTGCGAACACTGCGAAGGCCTGGGCCAGGTGGCAGAGGTCAATGTAAACTACATCATACCCGACAAAAGCAAAAGCATCAACAAGGGCGCCATTCTGCCGGTTGGTGAGTTGCGCGACAACTGGACCTTTACCCAGCTGCGTGGTGTTGCCAAACACCTGGATTTTAGCCTGGCAGATGCGGTGAATAAACTCAGCGAGCAGCAAATTCATGCGGTTTTGTATGGCTTAAAAGAAAGTATTATGCTGGATTATACCGGCAGCGATGGTAAGAAGCACAAATACCAAAACCAGTGGAAGGGCGTGGTTCATTACATCAACGAAAACTACTTTGAGAGTGATGACGACAAAATGAGGCAATGGGCCGAAGAGTTTATGCATACCCAGTCCTGCCCGGAATGTGGTGGCAGCAGGTTGAAAAAGCAGGCAGCCCATTTCCTTTTTGGCGACAAGAATATATCGGAAGCAGCCAACATGAATCTAGGCCAGCTGGCCCAGTGGCTGGGCAATGTGGAAACATTGCTTACCGAAAAGCAAAAAATAATCAGCGCAGAACTGCTCAAGGAAATTGGTGCCAGGGTGCGCTTTTTAACTTCGGTTGGATTGGACTACCTGAGCCTGAATAGTCCGGCCAGAACACTTAGTGGCGGTGAAGCCCAACGCATCAGGCTGGCTACCCAAATCGGGAGCAAACTGGTAAATGTGCTTTACATACTGGACGAACCCAGTATAGGCTTGCACCAGCGCGACAACGAAAAACTGATAGACAGCCTAAAAGAGCTGCGCGATATGGGCAACACCGTGTTGGTGGTTGAGCACGATAAAGACATGATGCTGGCCAGCGACTGGCTCGTAGAGATTGGTCCCGGAGCCGGAGTTCATGGTGGGAAAATTGTGGCATCCGGAATACCTGAGGACTTTTTAAAATCGGACAGCGTAACGGCCAAATACCTGGCGGGCAGGGAACAAATTGAGGTTCCGAAAAACCGCCGCAAAATGGGAAAAGAAAAGTTGGTTTTGAAAGGATGCAACGGACACAACCTTAAGAATGTTGATCTGGAAATCCCTTTGGGCCTGCTGGTATGCATATCAGGCGTTAGTGGGAGCGGCAAATCGTCTTTAATTAACGAAACCCTCTTCCCTATTTTGCACAACTATGTTTACCATACCCATTATCGACCATTGGAACACAAATCCTTTACGGGATTGGAACTGATAGACAAGGTAATCCGCATTGATCAAAGTCCGATTGGCAGGACTCCACGAAGTAATCCAGCCACCTATGTTGGTGTTTTTACCGAAATAAGGAATCTATTTTCGTCGTTACCGGAGGCTAAAATCCGCGGATACAAGCCAGGCAGGTTTAGTTTCAACGTAAAAGGCGGACGCTGTGAAGGCTGCGGCGGTGGCGGTAAAAAAGTGATTGAAATGAACTTTTTACCCGATGTGGAAGTACTGTGCGATGTGTGCCAGGGGAAACGCTATAACCGTGAAACCCTGGAGGTGAGGTACCGCGGAAAAAGCATTTATGACATTTTGGAAATGTCCATTGCGCAGGCGGTAGCTTTTTTTGAACACATGCCGATGATTCACCGAAAAATAAGGGCCATGGTGGATGTAGGTCTGGGTTACATTACCCTGGGACAAAGCAGCACTACCCTTAGTGGTGGCGAAGCACAGCGTGTGAAGTTGGCAACAGAACTGGGTAAAAAAGAAACCGGAAAAACCGTTTATATTCTTGATGAACCAACCACTGGTTTGCATTTTGACGATATTAAGCAATTGCTTGGGGTGTTGCAGGAATTAACAGACAAGGGAAACACTGTTTTGGTGATTGAGCACAACCTGGATGTGGTGAAAGTGGCCGACTACGTTATTGATCTGGGACCTGAGGGCGGAAGTGGTGGAGGCAATATCATTGCCATTGGCACCCCCGAAGAAGTTGCGAAAAACAAAAAAAGCCATACCGGAAGGTTTTTGGCAAAAGAACTTTAGCCGTAAGTAAAATTTACAAATTATCAGGTGGGTAATTTGAAAAAACACTCCAAGGTTGATACCTTTGGTGCAATGAATTCACCGCAAAAAAATACTGGGGCTTTTGTAACGCTCATCTCCGTTTTTTTCTTTTGGGGCTTTGTAGCAGCAAGCAACGACATCTTAATTCCCGTATTTAAAAAGGCGCTGCAGCTTAGCCAGTTTAAGTCGCAGCTCATTTCCTTTGCTTTTTATGTCGCCTACACGGTAGGCTCAATCCTTTATTTTGCCATTTCATCCATACGGGGAAAAGACATTTTGCATTCCCTTGGATACCGCAACGGGCTCGCACTTGGCCTAAGCATATCTGCTGTGGGCACATTGTTATTTATCCCTGCTGCCAATACCGGTTCATTTGAGTTGCTCATTTCCGGATTGTTCATTGTAGGACTGGGTTTTTCGCTTCAGCAAATAGCGGCAAATCCTTTGGCCATCAATATGGGTAATCCTTCCGAAGGGAACATGAGGTTAAGTTTGGCCGGCGGAATTAACAATGTAGGAACCACCATTGGACCGGTATTGGTGGCTTTTGCCATTTTTGGAAGCGCAAGCAATAGTGGAACTACCCTGAACCTGGAAGCGGTTAAAATCCCATACCTGATTCTGGGCGCGGCATTCCTGCTGGCTGCGGTTGTGTTTAAATTTTCATCTGTCCCTGACCGCGTAGAAACCGACTCTTCCAGCACCAATGTATCCATTATTGAAACCCTTGGCTTGCCACAGGTTTACCTTGGTATGATAGCCATTTTTGTTTATGTGGGCGTAGAAGTAGCCACCGCAAGTAATTTACCGGAATTTATGAAACAAAAACTGCACACCCAAGAACACGAAATTGCGCCGTTTGTGTCCTTGTTTTGGGCCAGCCTTATGATAGGCCGTTGGACCAGCGCTGCAGGGGCATTTCATTTAAACGCAGCTGCCAAACAGAAATTAAGCCTGCTCCTTCCCTTTGCTGCATTCAGTATTTTTGCTTTGGTCAACTTTATTGCCGGCTACGATATTGCCCAGTTCTATCCATACCTGTTTATTGTGATATTGCTGGCTACGGCAGATA
This sequence comes from Flavobacteriales bacterium, assembly GCA_947487055.1. Lineage (GTDB taxonomy): Bacteria > Bacteroidota > Bacteroidia > NS11-12g > UBA955 > RGEC01. Next base: position 6,225 of record CANKVN010000057.1, on the reverse strand, counting down.
CCATAAGCGACGGACAACCTGCAAGACAGCTGTTCATTTATTCCATTTTGGGGATAGCGGCTCTGCTTACAGGCATATTTGCCAATGGCATTATCAGCGTATATGCATTCATTTCCGTAGGTTTGTTTTGCAGCACGCTTTGGCCCTGTATTTTCACCCTTTCCATTGCCGGCCTTGGAAATAAAACCAATACTGCATCCAGCCTTTTGATCATGATGATTATGGGTGGAGGTGTAATTTCATTGTTGCAGGGAGGATTGGCCAACGATCAATGGCTTGGCATACAACATTCCTATTGGATTGGGGTAATTTGCTTTGCTTATCTGGCGTTTTTCGCACTGCGTGCAGGCAGCATCCTCTCACAGCGCGGTGTTGTGGTTGGGCAATCGGAAAGCGCAGGCCACTAAGCCTTTTTGGAGGATTCTTCCAAACGCAGTTGCACACTTGTTTTTCTGCTGCCATCGTGGCTCCAGCCCGGAGGTCCAAAAATATACATCAGCTTGTTTCGCAAACCTGGAGCTGTTTTCACATCCTGCCATATTTGGCGCCATTCTTTGAACAAAACCACCGTGGGATTGTGCGTATTTAAATTGCTGGTAAGTCCATAGCGAATTTGATCATAATGGCTGTCTTCCCGCTCAAAGGTCCCAAAAAGTTTGTCCCAAAGAATCAAAATCATTCCCATGTTTTTATCCAGGTATCTTGGGTTGCTGGCATGGTGAACGGCGTGGTGGCTGGGACTAACGAAGAGCTTATCCCAGACCGGAATATTTCTGATTAATTCTGTATGAACAAGGGAACCATATAGCTGCTGGATGGCGAATGAAAGCACAATATCTGCCGCATCGAACCCTAAAAAACCCAGCGGAAGAAAGAAAATAAACCGGTACAGGGGCTCGAAAACTGAGCTGCGAAAACCTACGGTAATGTTGTATTTCTCGCTGCTGTGGTGAACGGTATGCACAGCCCAGAAAAAGCGCACCATATGGCTCATCCAGTGCACAAACCAATAAACCAGATCGGTTAAAACAATGGCGCACAACCAGTAGAGCCAATTGTGGTTTTCCCAGGTGATAAGCTTGTGTGAGAAAGTAAGGCTCATCAATCCAATAAACACGCCCCGCATCAGCAAATCCAGTGATCCGTTCAGGATGGTCATGAGAAAGTTGTTGGCTGTATCTAACTTGTCATACAAATGCCTGTTTAGCACCCTGCTAAGGACAATCTCAGCCAAAATAGCTACAGCATAAACTGGTACCGAAATTATCGTCATTACCTGCTCCCACCAATAACTTTCCATGTTGGTCGCAAATCTAAATCAGTTTATCGGACAGCGGGCAACATCCTGTATTATTTTTGTAGTAATATCGTTAGAATAAAACATGTTTAAGAAACTGCTCAAGTATGCTTCAATCACAATAGGAATATTGTTTTTGGTGCTCATTATATCCCCGATTTTTTTGAAAGGCCCCCTATTGCGCTCGGTAAAAAAAGCCATCCAACAACAGGTAAATGCCAGTGTGAATTTTGATGAAGACATCAGCATTGGCTTAATACGCAGCTTCCCGAATCTTAGTTTGGGAATCCAAAAGTTAAGCATCATCGGCAAAGACAGTTTCAATGGAGATACCCTGGCCTATTTACCGGAATTGCGCATAACTGTGGACCTGATGAGCGCTATTGGCGGCAAGGAAATTAAGGTTAGAAAAATATTTCTCAAAGAACCAAGGCTTAAACTAGAGGTATTGGCATCCGGATATGCCAACTGGGATATTGTGAAAGCGGATACGGCGGCTGCAAAAACCGATACCGCAGGAGCCACACTCTCTTTATCGCTCAATGATTTAACGATAGAAAAAGGCTACATCAACTACCTGGACCGCAGCCTGGGGTTCAGCACGGAATTAATTTCCCTCAACCACCAGAGTTCAGGGGATTTCAGCAAAGACAATTTCACCCTACAAACGCACACCGAATCGCCTTCCCTTACCCTGGGATATGGCGGTGTCAACTGGCTATATCACACCAACACCAATGTGGATGCTGACCTTGACATGAATATGAAAGACATGCGGTTTGGTTTCAAAGCGGTAAAAGCCCGGTTGAATGAGCTGGAGCTAAACAGCGATGGATTTGTGGACCTTAACGACAATGACATCGACATGGATATTTCATTCAAGGCGCTGCAAAACCGTTTCAAGCATTTTTTAAGCATTGTTCCGGGAATGTATACGGCCAGTTTCAAAGACGTAAAAACGGATGGCACACTGGCATTACAAGGTTCACTAAAAGGCAAAATGACGGACACCAAAATGCCGGCTACCAATGTGAAACTTCAAATTAAAGACGCTTCATTTCAATACCCGGGACTTGCTTATGCAGCCGACCACATAAACATTGACTTGGGCTACAGCAATCCGGATGGAGAACCCGACCACAGCATTGTGGATTTGAAAAGATGCGAGCTGAGGATGGCCGGAGAGCCCCTGTCAACCTCATTGCTGCTAAAAACACCTGTGAGCGACCCCTACATCAATGTGGTGGCCAGGGGCAAACTCGATTTGTCTAAAATTGCAGGTTTGCTGCCACTGGAAAAAGGAAGTAAACTTTCCGGCCTGCTGACCGCAGACCTTGCAGCTAAAGGAAACTACAGCCAAATACACCAGGCTACACGGCTGGATGCCAAAGGGCTATTGAAACTCAGTAAACTATACTGGCAGGCTGCCGGCGAAACAGATGCGGTAAACATTGAGTCTATTGAACTCAACTTCAACCCAAAACGAATAAACATGCCCTTGTGTAAAGGGATGATTGGGAAAAACGATTTTGATGTTACCGGGAACATGGACAACCTGCTGGGGTATGTATTTTCGGAAGAAACCCTTAGCGGTAACTTTACCATTAAAAGTCAGTATTTAAACCTGAATCCGTTCATGTCGGAAACGGCAACAACAGCAGAACCCAAGGCAACAGACACCGCGCAATTGTCGATCGTTGAAATTCCTGCGAATCTGGACATTAAGCTCAATGCGAGCATCGAAAAACTGCTGTACGACAATTTAACCCTTACCCATGTGAAAGGTGGTATGCACCTGCAAAACAGCGTCCTGCAACTCAATAGTATTTCGGCGGATGTATTGGGAGGAAATATCCTGTTGAACGGCAAATATGACAGCAAGAATGTAAAAAATCCATTTACTGAACTATCCACTACAGCCAAGGGTTTCAGCCCGGCCACCGCCGTGGAATATTTCCCCATGATGCAGAAATATGTTCCCATTGCCAAACACATGGAAGGCTTATTTGACTTAGACATAGCCCTAAGCAGTTTCCTGGATGACCAGCTGCAACCCAACTACAACAGCATGAGTGTAGATGGCAAAATCACCCTGAACAATGCCGCCATCAACAGCAGCGATTTCGTGAAAGAAATGGGAAAGCAACTGCAGGTAAACTGGTTGCAAAAACTATCCCTAAAACCGCAGCAGGTCTCATTCCGCATCCGCGATGGTGTTTTGGAATTGCTGGACAGTTTAAACTTCAATTTAAGTAACGGAATGGTCATGAAATTATCGGGCCAAAGCAAACTTAACCAAAGCATACAATACGGCGGCTGGATGAAAATCCCTTCTACGCTATTGGGCACACAGAACAAGGTTTTGGCAGGCTGGGCAAAGCAGGCTGCTTCCAAAGGATTGAATCTGGAGCAGCTGAATACTATTCCGGTAGACATTGCCATCGGGGGAACCATAACCAAACCCAGCGTGCAATTGTCGCTCAAAGGATTCACACAAAGCGTGGTTTCCAACCTAAAAGGTCAGGCTGTGGCCAAAGGAAAAGAGGAATATGAAAAACGACGTCAGGCTGCCCTGGCAGAGGCAAAGAAAAAGGCGGATATGATTACAAAAACTGCTGCCGAAAAAGCACAACAGCTGAGGAATGAGGCCAGAATACAGGGCGACAAAATAGTGGGCGAAGCCAAATCTGTGGCAAGTCAAATAAGGCAAGAGGGAGACAGGGCACAGGAAAGAATCACAAAAGAAGCCAACACCCAGGCAGCAGCCATTGAAGCAAAAGCCACAGATCCCATTCAAAAAACCATTGCCAAAAAAGCGGCAGAAAAAGTAAGAGACGAAGGAAGGAAAAAAGGCGAAGCTGCAAAAGGCGAATTCTATTTGAGGGCCAGGCAAACCGAGGATGAAGGGCAGAAAAAATCAGGGCAATTGCAAACCCAGGCCAATAAAAATGCCGATAACATTGAGCAGGAAGCCAAAGAAAAAGCAGACCGACTGATTAAAGAGGCGGAATCAGGCAGCAGCTTGTAATTGGCACTGTTGAAGACCTTGATGGATGCGGATTTTTGCGGGTTAAGCCTTCTCGATGGCCCTTACCCCGGCAAGATAACCGGTGCTCCAGGCTGCCTGAAAATTAAACCCACCGGTAATTCCATCTACATCCAGTATTTCGCCGGCAAAAAACAAACCGGGAAGCTGTTTGCATTCCAACGTATCTTTATCCACTGCTGTGGTGGCCACACCTCCTGCGGTTACAAACTCTTCCTTAAAGGTGGTTTTTCCTTTCATGTTGTAAGCACACCGTATACAGTTTTCCAGCAGCTTGTTTTTGGCGGATTTGGCCATATCCCTAACGCGCGTTTCCCCATCAATAGCGGAGAGCTGCAGCAGGTATTCCCAAAGCCTTTTTGGTAATTGAAAAGGATTGATATTATCCACCTTTTTAGCCGCATTCATCAGCAAATCTGCATCGAATAAACTGCGTGCTTTCTCCTCTCCCATTCCGGTCCAATCGACCAGCACGCTTGCCTGGTAATCAGTTTTTGCAAGTTCCCGCGCCAAAAACGCCGATGCTTTCAGGATTGCGGGACCGCTTAAGCCCCAATGGGTAATTAATATGGGGCCGCTAAACCATCCCTTTTCCGGACCTTCATCCATCCCAATTACCTTTACCCTGCCCCATGGAACACTGATGCCCATAAATGTTCTAAGCGCATCATCGGGAATATTGAAGGTAAACAACGAAGGCACAGGATCCACAATGGGAATGCCGTGACGGGTGATGAATTCAAATTGCTGGGCTTTTGGAAAGCCACCGCAAGCAATCAGCAGGGATTGGGTGATGATGGTATCTCCTTTATCTGTAAGCACCTTAAATCCTTTAGGCAAAAGGGGTTCAAATGATTTCATCCCCATTCCAAGCTTCCACGAAACACCCAGCCTGGTGGCTTCTTCGGTCAAACAGGATGCTATGGTTTCGGAATTATCGGTGGTAGGAAACATTCTGCCGTCATCTTCGGTTTTCAGGGGAACACCATGCCGTTCAAACCAACGAATGGTATTGGTTACACCCCATTTGCGCAAGGTCCATTTCAACAATGCGCGTCCACGGGGATAGCATTCCAGAAGTTCGCCCAAATCGGTTTGGTTATGCGTTACATTGCACCGCCCGCCGCCACTAACGAGAACCTTGGCCAGCACCTTGTTGGATTTTTCGATAATGAGAACTTGTTTGTTGGGTTTGGCTGTTTTGGCATGAATCGCTGCAAAAAAACCTGCAGCCCCGGCTCCTACTACCAGTAAATCGGTATGAATTTCTGAATGATTTATATACAAATTTAATCCTTAAACCCTAAAAAACGCCTTACCAAATCAATAAAACCCGCTGTGGCAATAAAAAAATGATTTTCCTCACCGGGTAAATAAAATCATGCCTAACTATGTACCTAAATTTGCACCATGCACCTCTCCAAAATTCAGTTGTTTTTCTTCAAGAATCACGAGCAGCAGCATTTGGAGTTTTGCAAAGACATTAATTGTATTACAGGCTCCAATGGTTCTGGAAAAACCAATATCCTGGATGCTGTTTATTACCTGGCCAATGCAAAAAGTTTTTTCAATGGCATCGACCAGCAGATTATCCTGCACGGCAAGGAGCATTTCAGCATTCATGGCTGGTTCGAGAATGAAACCACAACGGATATTCTGGTTAATTTTGGCAACGGCAAAAAGACACTAAAGAAGAACGGCAAAAGCTACCAGCGATTGTTGGACCATATTGGAAATATTCAAACGGTTTTCATTACCCCCTACGACATTTCACTGGTACTGGAAGGCAGTGAAGAGCGCCGCCGGTTCGTGGATTTCACCATCAGCCAAACCAACAGAAAATACCTTGAGCAGCTCAGCATTTACCGCAAATTACTGGATC
>CANKVN010000056.1 GCA_947487055.1 Flavobacteriales bacterium | reverse complement strand
CATGAGGGCAATGACGTCGGCCTCTGCAAAACCAAACTGGACCTGAATGGCTTCGAACGGGGTTCTGTCTTCCCACGCCATTTCTATGATTCGGTCAATGTCTGCTACATTCATTTATCTGAAAAATTAAAAGGTCTGTCGCTTCCATTTAACGCTTACCGGCGAGCCTTCTGCTAGAATAACAGAAGCAGGCTGCTGATTGTTCAGACAACCAAAATCTTCGCCATACATGGCGGAAAAATCGCAATCGATGGTGTAATCGAGCACGTCATTTACCAGCCACCGGGGATGCTTTATTTCATACTCCTGAGAGCGGCTGTGGTTGATTTTGGTGTATCCGTAATAGTGTTCAAAAATAAATTCTTCCAGGCTTCCTGCGGGCATTTCGCGGCTATGGCAAGAGGCCTGAACGTGCATGTATTTCCAGGTTTTGTTCACCTTCCAGCCATATTTGATGGTTTTCAGGTTTTCGTGAATGCTGATTTCATTGCTAGTGGGCACGGCGGTATAATGCTCTTTGTATAGCTTATTGGCAAGCCATGCAACGGGCTTGTAGGGCACCGTTTCATTGATGAACACAACGCCGCGCTTAACAGTGTTATCGCCTACCCTTTTGACATAAAAACGGAGGTTTATTTCCTCAAAAGAACCAAAAAAAGGAATGGGAACACTGAACAGGCGTGTGCGGTTGAACATGAAACCAACGAGGCTTACGTAGGCCTCACCACCAAAGAGATCGAGTTCTACACCGGCTGGCAGGTATGGCAACAGCAGATCGGGTGATACTGCATAATTGGCCATGACAAGGTTTTCCCAGCGGGCGGTTAAAAAAGTGTCGGTCATTTGTTAAGCCAGGCAAATAAACATGTTTGCAGAGGATAACACCACATGCTCCAAAAGCCTTGCAAGAGGGTTAGCAGGAAGAATCTTCATGGTGATGAAAGGGTTTTATAACCTGGTGTTTTCTGCGGAAAGGTGTTTCTCGTATTGGTTGTAAATCAAGAGAATAATCAACCCAAAAACAATGGCCGAGATAATGAGTAAGGTATTCAGCATACCATCAACGGAAAACGACATCCTGATTAGTATGGTGGAAATGATGAATCCGGAATTTCTGATGATTTTGTGAAATTCATCGGTGTGAAAGAACGAAAACAGCAGCAAAATAACATCAACAACAATCAAAATGGTGAAGAATTGCTCGAAGAATACGTTGTTGATATTTTTGAATGATTCCGCAGCCTGGCTGGCCGACTGGAGGGTGCTCAGCAGCCAGTTTACAAAGGAATAAACAGAAACCAATACGATAACCGGAACCAAGGATGCTGCGAGTATTTTCTTTGTTTTTATAAACCTGGCCAATCCATTGTCATTGGACTCTTCGGCCTCGCCGGCAGGAAACCTTTTGTTACTTTCTTTCCGAAACAAAAAGATTAGGTAAAACAGCAGCATTGAGGCGAGCAAATCGTAGGTGAACTGCAGATCATACTTGATTTTAAACCAGTCCGATGAAAGGGAGAGGTTGGATAAATCTTTGAACAAACGCCGAATCACAATGAGTACGATGATTTCGTACTGCTTGCTGATGTAGGTGGAGAACGATTTGGGAAGGTAATAAATAAGCAGGTAAACCTCATAAACAAGGATAAACGAGAAAGGGGTATAGATGGCTGCTATGGGATTTGATAGCAGTGCAGACGGGCTATTAAGCGTTATTATGTTTAAATCAATCAGGTATATGATGGCCAGGTGTATAAGAAAACTGGCTATGGCCACCACCAATATTATCCGTTCACCCTTTTTTTGTGTTGCGGTTGAAAGGAGTTTTGGGTAAAGCGCCTCAAAGAAATTATTGAGTGCCATAAACGTTGGATAACATACAAACTAAACAAATGGCGATACCAAATGTTTTATGCTACCCTTTTTACAAGCGGACGGAATTGAAATAAAGAAATTTCGTTTGCCTGTGAAAAAACAGACACAGGATTGCTGCTGCAGCTTAATCTAAGCCCTGTCCCCATTGCGCCAGCTCTTCTTCAGACCATAATCCGGGGAAGAAAATGCGCTTTTGGTATTTGGGGTGCATGTATTTCTGCCAATCGCTGCCGCCTGTGGCTTCTGCATTTCCCAGGTATTTGCGGGCAGCGTTGAGGTGCGCCATCACCCAGGTAACATTGACCGTATAATCGTAGTGTCGCATGGCCTTAACCAAAGCCTCATCGCTACGTTCATTTTCGGGTAAACTGCGGTAAATGTGCCAGAGGTTTTTGTCCCGGTGACGGTCTATAAACCCAAGAAATTCCGCTTTGTACTTGGTTTCGAAATTGCGCAGCAAGGCATTTTTTTCACCGGTATGGTAATTTTTTCCGGCTGCCTGCCAATACATGTGTTCAAAGCTATTTTCGGTATCGGAACTGTCAAAACCATCGCGGAAGCGGCGGTCGATGAGGTTGATGATATCGGTGCTTGCAAACTCGATGAAGCGGTACTGGGCGCTTTGAAATCCGCTCGCCGGGGTGAGCGTGTCACGAAACTTCATGTACTGCTCTTTTTCCATGCCATCGCCCATGATGCTGAAAGATTGAGAAAGCATGTCGAAATAGCGGCTGATGCGGTCCAAATGCATGGCGAATTTGGCGGTTGAAATGCCCGCCTGCTGCACCTGTCCAAGTTCCCATTGCACCATTTTAAACAACAACTCATTGATTTGGTGGTACATGATAAACACCATTTCATCGGGGAGGTTGGTGCGCTTAACCTGCAATCCCAGCAAGGCTTCCACCTGAATATAATCCCAATAGGTTATGGGTTCGGCATGTAGCAGACCACTGAGGTGCACATCCGGATTCTGGCCCATGGCTTGGTATTTTTCATCGATGGCTTTTAGCAATTCTTCGCGCGTCATAAGGATTAATCGGGATTATTAATTCAGGGATATCTTGGGCATGGCTTGTTCCGCATTGTCATAAATCATCAATCCGTATATTTTGGGATTTAAAAAAGGCAATATGGGCATTTGGCTTAGGATATCCATCACTTCAATTTCATTTTCGGCCTGGATATGGCACCACCATTTGCTTCGGTCGTCGCTTACGGCGTAGGTTAGGATCTTCTCCTCGGCAAACAATTCTCCGATTACCTCCATGTGCTCGGGGATGAGCTCCATGAATTCCGGTGTTAACTCTGGGATATCGCTTTCTACAATAAAAATTGGCATGGTTAGGCTTGTTGTATGAAATTATCCAATACTTCTGTGGTCAATGTTTGTCCGGTTGGATTGCCGGCAAAGTTCTTGTTTTGGTTTACCAGATAAGGATGCAGGGCTATTTTTTCTGTTTCGGAAAGCAATCCCAAATTCTCCAGCACCTTTTGCGCAACATTGTATTGCGGCCCCATTCTTCCATCGTCTATTTTGATGCAAACACCTAAATTCATGGAAGGAATGGCCAGGCTATAAACCCCATCGGCACCGGTTTTGCCCAATACGCGGCCTTGGGTTACCGACATCAGATCTGAGCAATAACGTTTGGACCCGGCAACCATTTCCGGATAGGTGGCAATGGCATCGCGGATCATATTGCAGGCCCTTGCCAATGCTGGATCGCCAAATTTTTCGGGATTGAGCAGGTTTTTATACGCAATGGCCTGGTTGATTACGGGCATGGCAAAAATGGGTGCAGAACAGCCATCCACGCCGGTTACCAGTTTGTTTTCATCCATTTCATGGAACAAGGCCGTTACTTTTTTAATTTCCTTATGCAGGGCATGGCTGGCAGAAAGGTAGGAATCCAATGGTTCCTGATTGAATTTGCACCAGGCCAGAAATCCACTGTGTTTGCCGCTGCAATTGTTGTGAATGGCAGATGGCTCAAGTCCGTTTTTAATCAGTGCCAGGTAATCCTTTTTGTGTGTGGGTTGTTGGGCGCCGCATCCAAGATGCTCCTCTCCCAGTCCTATTTTCGCTAAAATACCCCTGGCGGTTTCTTCGTGTATGGCTTCACCATTATGGCTTCCACACATCAGCGCCAGTTCTTTAAGGGTAAACCCAAAATGATCAAAAGCGCCCGAAGTAAGAAGTGGAATATGCTGAAAATACTTCAGGGCAGACCGCGGATAACAAACCTGCTGCACATCGCCCAGGGAATGGGTTACCTGACCATGCTGATCTACAACACACACCACACCACGGTGAAAACTCTCTACGATTCCGCCGCGGGTATGGACTACTAAAATGGGATTTGCTTCCTGATTCACGCTCTGCTTTGCTCTAACTGGTGTTGCGCCAGCAAATACAACACAGCCATACGAACAGCTACCCCATTTTCTACCTGTTGCAGAATAATGCTGTGGCTGCTGTCGGCAACTTCACTGCTAATTTCGACACCGCGGTTGATGGGACCCGGGTGCATAATCACGATCTCTTTATCTAACTTATTCAGCAATGCACCGGTGAGGCCGTATTGCATGCTATATTCCCGCAAACTGGGGAAATATTTTATATCCTGCCTTTCCAGCTGAATGCGCAGCATATTGGCCACATCGCACCATTGCAAGGCTTTTTCTAAATTGTGCTCCACCTTCACACCCAGCCCTGAAATATGTTTGGGAATTAACGTTGACGGGCCGCAAACCATCACATCTGCTCCCAGTTGCTGCAGGCAAAAGATGTTGCTAAGTGCCACCCGGCTGTGAAGGATATCTCCCACTATCACCACTTTTTTACCGTACACGGAACCCAGTTTTTCCCTTATGGAAAAGGCGTCCAGTAAGGCTTGTGTGGGATGTTCGTGGGTGCCATCACCTGCATTGACGATTTGCGCATTTACGTGTCTCGCCAAAAACATACATGCTCCGGGTGCAGGATGCCGCATCACCACCATGTCTACCTTCATGCTCAGGATGTTGTTTACCGTATCGATGAGGGTTTCACCTTTTTTCACCGATGAGGAAGAGCTGGAGAAATTCACAATATCGGCACCTAGCCTTTTTTCCGCCAGTTCGAACGAAACGCGGGTGCGGGTTGAGTTCTCAAAAAAGAGGTTGGCAACGGTAAAATCGCGTAATGAAGGGGTTTTCTTAACCGGACTGTTTAGCAATTGCTTGAAGTTATCGGCCGTTTCAAATATCTGGTGTATGCTCTCTGTTGAAAGTCCTTTTATGCCAAGTAGGTGTTGAAGTGTAGCGGGCATTATTTATCCTTTATTCGGCAAGAGCCATGTTTGGTTATTGTTTGGATTCCATTCCACTTTCACGTATTCACCGGTGCTTCTGCTGTCTACCACTACCCCGTGATAATCGGCGGCAATGGGCAACTCGCGGTTGTAGCGCCTGTCTACCAACACCATCAGTTCCACGCGGGCAGGGCGCCCAAAGTTCATCAGGGCATCAATTCCGGCCCTAATGGTTCTTCCGGTAAACAACACATCGTCTACCAAAACAATGTTGAGGTTTTCGGTGGAAAAATCAATTTTACTGGGCCTTGGAAGATGAATTTCACCTCGGCGAATATCGTCCCGAAAGAAGGTATTATCCAGCTCGCCATATTTGGCCTGATGACCTGGCTTCAGCTCGTTGAGCTTATCCATCAGCTGCCGGGATAAAGAAACCCCACGTGGCTGAAGACCTATAATGGCGCAATTTTCAAGGTTACCATGGTGCTCAATCAACTGAAGAACAAACCGCCGTATTATCAGTTCGGTTTGCTGGTTGTTGATGAGGATTTTGGCTTCCATTAATTTTCTGACAGCGAAAGTATGATATTGAATTCTTCTTTGCTAAGATTTATCACAGAAAGTCTGCTTTGGCGAATCAATCCCATGTTGGATAACCTGGCGTCTGCCTTAATCCGGGAAAGGGTTACCGGGTTTTTCAACTTCTGAAAAGGTTTTAAATCTACAACAACCCATTGGGTTTCTTCGGTTGTTGGATCCTGATAATGTTCTTTGATAACCTCGGCAATACCCACCACCTCTTTGCCTTCATTGCTATGGTAAAAAAGGCATAGATCGCCGATTTTCATGCCACGAAGGTTGTTTCTGGCCTGAAAATTTCGGACACCATCCCAGAATGTGGACTGGTCTTTTTCAAACTGTGACCAGCTGTATTTAAAGGGTTCAGACTTTATGAGCCAATGGTTCACAGGTGCAAAGGTACCAAATTAGGACATAAATGCAATTAAGAAACCTTAAGTTTATGATAAATGAAAATATTCTTCACATTTAAAAGTTAAATAACTTGACAATCCAAAAGTAATGTTGTTAATTTACCAACCGATTTTTTGATAGCTTTTTTAACAAAAATACATGTTTGCCATCGTTGATATAGAAACCACAGGAGGAAATCCAACTGCAGCCGGGATTACCGAGATATGCGTGGTTGTTACCGATGGCAAGAAAGTGCTGCAGGTTTTCGAGTCACTCATTCAACCGGGATATCCCATTCCACGCGGCATTGTTTCCCTTACCGGAATTTCCGAAGCCATGCTAAAGGATGCGCCTGTTTTTGCAGGAATTGCCGCAGAATTGCACCATTTGCTGCACGATAAAATATTCGTAGCGCACAACGTAAATTTCGATTTTGGCTTTATCCAATCGGCTTTTGCCAAACTGGATATGGATTTTCATCCTGCAAAACTTTGCACAGTAAAGCTTTCACGGAAGGCATTCCCCGGAAAAAGAAGTTACAGCCTTGGTGAAATTTGTTCAAGCGTGGGTATTTCCATTCAAAATCGCCACCGTGCAGGCGGCGATGCCTTTGCAACCTCGGAACTGTTTAACCTGTGTTATGAGAAACTGGGCAGCGCACAGGTTATTAAAATGGCGCATGCTACCAAACGCAAAGTGGTTCTGCCACCTGCCCTTACCGAAGAAGATATCAGCCGCTTACCCGATAGCCCGGGCGTGTATTTCTTCAAAAATCAGCAAGGGAAAATTTTATACACCGGAAAAGCCAACAACATTCAAAAACGGGTGCGGCAACATTTTGATGTAAAACGTGGAAAAACCGCGCTGCAGCTTGAAAAAATAGACCGTATAGATTTTGAAACCTGCGGAAATGAACTCGTTTCACTGCTCACTGAAGCAGTTGCCATTCACGAGCACTGGCCAGAATGGAATGTGAGTGGCAAACACGTAGGAAACAAATATGCCATTTACCAATATCCTACCCAAAGCGGGATGCTGCGCCTGCAAACAGAAAAACACCGGAAAGGAAACACTTCCGGCATCCCTTTCCCACGGTTTAAAGATGCCAAGCAAACGCTGGGCAAATTGATTGTACAACATAAAATATGTCCGGTACTGGCCCGCGCTGAAGGTTTGTGCCACACACCTGGCTGTTATTGCGGTTCAGAAAATCCCGAACGCACCACGCTGCACAACCAACGGGTTGAAGAAGCCGTGCACCAGTTTCAACACCAAAAAAACCAAATGCTGATAACCGGTCCGGGCAGGGTAATCAACGAAAAATCCCTGATTCTGGTGGAAAACGGCGCTGTGGTTGGCTGGGGCTTCTCGTTGGGGATGAAAGAAAATACAGCCATCGATTCCATCATCAAACACAAGCCGGATATCCCCGAAACACGGGCCATCATCTCCGGCTTTTTCAGACAACACCAACCAGGCGATTCCGGCATGTACCAGATAAAAAACATGCATAACCATTAAAATTATATATACCATGAATACCTATCTTAAAGAAAACATTAAACTATTAAGAAAAAGACGCAAACGCAGCCAGGAAGAGGTTGCAAAATCGTTGAACATTACCCGTTCAGCATACAACAGTTATGAAAATGGTGTAGCAGAACCCGGCATTGGGCTGCTGCTCAAGTTATCGGACTTCTTTCAAATAAACCTGGATAAGCTGGTTAAAATAGATTTGTCCACCTTGCCGGAAAGCCAGATAAGCCAGCTGGAAAAAGGACTAGACCTTGATTTAAACGGAACCCGATTGCGTGTTTTGGCAACCACAGTTTCCTCCAATAATGAAGAGAATGTGGAACTGGTGCCACTTAAAGCAAAAGCCGGATACACAACCGGATTTGCCGATCCTGAATTTGTTCGCGTACTGCCTTCATTCAACATGCCTTTTCTCAATTCAAACAGAAAATACCGGGCATTTCACATCAGCGGCGATAGCATGCCTCCTGTGGTAGACGGAGCATTGGTTACCGGCGAGTATGTTCTGGATTGGAACACCATTAAAAACGGAAGCCCGTACGTGGTTGTAACGAAAGAAGATGGCATTGTATTTAAGGTGGTTTATAACCATATTTACCAGGATGGATCATTGCTGCTTTGTTCCACAAACGCTGCTTATGAGCCTTATACCGTTAAGGTTTCTGATGTGTTGGAAGTTTGGAAATTTGTCAATTTCATCAACCCAAAATTCATGGAACCCCAATCCCAAGACGTGGATGACATTGGCCCGGCACTGCGCATACTGCAGCGGGAAGTGGGCATGATTAAGGAGAAGGTAAAAAGCATCGACGATAAGTTGTAAACCATATTCTCCTGCGGGCAAAAAACACAATTATCGGGTTGTGGAGTCAAATTGATAAAATCCTGAAACAGCGATTGCAAATGAATTGCTATCTTCGCGCCTGAAATTATGCCAGAAACCATTTCTATGAATTCCACAAAAGAAGAATACTTACAGTGGTACCATACCATGATGCTCGTGCGCCGCTTTGAAGAAAAGGCAGCCCAGCTTTACGGACAGCAAAAAATAAAAGGCTTTTGCCATTTATACATCGGTCAGGAAGCCATTGTTGCCGGAATGATTACGGCTACAAAAAAGGATGACAAGTTCATTACCGCATACCGCGACCACGGGCACGCAATTGCCCTCGGTGTTCCGGCTAACGCTGTAATGGCAGAATTATATGGAAAAGCCACCGGTTGCAGCGGCGGAAAAGGCGGCAGCATGCACATGTTCAGCAAAGAACACAATTTTGTTGGCGGACATGGCATTGTGGGTGGACAGATTCCGTTAGGTGCAGGAATTGCGCTTGCAGAACAATACAACGGTACTAAAAATGTTTGCGTTTGCTTTTTCGGCGATGGCGCCGTTAGGCAGGGAGCACTGCACGAAACCTTCAATATGGCCATGTTGTGGAAACTTCCTGTCATTTTCATCTGCGAAAACAACGAATACGCCATGGGAACCAGTGTTGCCAGAACCACCAACGTTCTTGACATTTATAAAATTGGTGCTGCATACGAAATGCCAAGCTATCAGGTGGATGGCATGAAGTGCGAAACAGTGCACGAAGCCATATTTGAAGCTACCGAAAAGGCAAGAAATGGCGAAGGACCTACCTTCCTGGAAATAAAAACATACCGTTATCGCGGCCACAGCATGAGCGATCCTGCAACCTACAGATCCAAAGAAGAAGTTGCCGATTACAAAAAGATAGACCCGCTGGAAACGACCAAATCAACCATCCTTGCAAATGGCTATGCTACTGAAGCTGAGCTGGATAAAATGGAAGAAGACATTATGGCGGAAGTAGATGCATCGGTTGTTTTCGCTGAAGAATCTCCGTACCCGCAAGCTTCTGATTTGTTCAGGCATGTATATGTTGAGGATGACTATCCCTACATCACCGATTAAAGATTCTTGTGTTTCAATCTTTTTTAAGTATTTTCGCGACTTACTACTAAAATGGCCAACGCATTCAACTTGAACCACCTCAAAGCCCAAATCGGCGGATTCTATGCAAAGCATAAACAGACAACCAATATTTCATTGGGTATCATTGTCGGAGTTACCGCTATCGCCTTGTTCTGGAGCCTATACTGGCACCCAAAAAGAGAGAGCGAAGCAGGTGCAAAACTTGCTCCCCTTCACCATTATTTCGAGAAGGATTCTTTTGATGTTGTGTTAAAAGGAATTAAAGGTAAAAAAATGGCTACTGCCCCTGAAATTGCAGATTCATATCCTTTTACCAAAAAAGGAAAAGAAGCCGCTTTGATGGCCGGTGAAGCTTATTTGCAGACCGGAAAGTTTGAAAAGGCATTGGAATACCTGGACAAAGTTGATGCCGATGATATGTTCCTTGGTGCTTCAGTTCTGGGTGCACAAGCTTCATGCTATGCAGAAATGGGTAATCTGGAAAAAGCTGGCAGCTATTTTGAAAAAGCCGGAGATAAATCCAAAAGCGAGTTTTCTGCCCAGTTCTATAAAAATGCTGGTATAAATTACGAAATGGCAGAAGCCTATTCCAAAGCACTTAGCTGCTATGAGAAAATAAAATCGGAATACAGCGCAAGCCAGGAAGCGTCGGATATCGACAAGTACATTTACAAAGTGAAGAGCCTTATGGGCGACTTCAATCCCTAAGCCATTGTGGCAACTGTAGCATTTTCCCTAAACAATATTCCTTTCCCGCTTCAAACCAAAAATCTGAAGATGGGAATTGTTGTAGCCGCGTGGAACAACCACATCACCGATGTGCTGCTTAATGGTGCAAAAGATACCTTACTGGGTTTCGGTTTGTCTGCTGATCAAATTCAGTCGCTATCGGTTCCCGGAGCTTTCGAATTGCCTCTCGGCGCTCAGATGCTGTTTCAGCAACAATGTGATGCTGTTATTTGCCTTGGTTGCGTTATTAAAGGAGATACCCCTCATTTTGATTATGTATGCCAGGCTGCCACCGATGGGATTCTGCAAGTGGGCCTGTCCCAAAACAAACCCTGCATATTTGGGGTTATTACAACAAACAACGAACAACAAGCCCTGGACAGGGCCGACGGGAAACTGGGAAATAAAGGAGCTGAAGCAGCATTATCAGCTTGCTGGATGCTTGCTGCAAAGCAAAACAATCAACAATAATTACAGTCAATTAATTAACGCATAGCTTTGGCAACTCAAGAGGAAATTCAAGACCCGGGTGTGAATAAAAACATCCATTCTGAAAATTATGAAGCGCAGCTAACTGTTGCAGAACAACTGCTGGATAGCACAGAAGAAACGCTCGAAGACCATACCGATTATTCAGAATTGGATAAGGCAGGCATCATCAAAAAGGCAGAAGAATTGCTCTACAGCCCCGATGTGCGAAAAGCCCAGGAATCCCTGAACCGTTTGCGGGATGCACTGGATGCCAAAATCCTTACTGAACGCCCGGAACAAATAAAAGCATGGATTGAACTGGGTAACGATGCCCGCGATTTTAAGCCACCACAAGATGAGTCAAAAACAGCGCTGCAGGTAATCCTCAATAAATTCAAGGAACGCAGGGAAGAAGAACGGAAACGTGCGGAAGAAGAAAAAGTAGCCAACCTGAAGAAAAAACAGGCTGTTTTGGAAAACATCCGTGAGCTTGCAGAAGGAGAAGAAAAAGAAAATAGCCTGACCAACATGCGTGACCTGATGCGTATGTGGCGCGAAATCAGGCAGGTTCCTAAAGAATTCCAGGATGAACTGTCTACCAGGTATCGTTTTTACATCGATAAATTTTACGACAATCTTTCTAAGTTCAACGAACTGAAAGACCTTGACCGTGAGAAAAACCTGGAGTTCAAAATTGATTTAATCAAGAAGGCCGAAGCCCTTCACGAAGAGAAAAATATCCGCAAAACACTCATTACCCTAAACAAAATTCACGAAGACTGGCGCAATGCTGGTCCTGTGCGTAAAGAGGTAAGCGAAGAATTATGGCAGCGCTTTAAAACAGTCAGTGATTCCATCATTCAGCAGAAAAAACAAGCCCAGGATGAAATAGACCGAAAAAGACAAGAAAACCTGAACATTAAGCAACTGCTGGTTGAAAAATCAGAAGCTGCCATTGCTGTTTGGCCAACATCGGGCAAAGATTGGGCTGCATTGGGTAAAACCCTTGATGGCTTGCTGGAAGATTGGAAAAAAACCGGGCCGGTGCCTACCCAAAGCAACCAGGAAATATGGGATCGCTTTTCTGCTGCCAGACAACAGTTTTTTGCTGGAAGGCGCGATTTCTTCAAGAACATCAACGCCAGCCGCGAAGAAAACTTAAAGCTGAAAATTGCACTCTGCGAGAAAGCAGAAGGTTTCATGAATAATGAATCTTTCCAGGAAACTGCGGACAAATTAAACCAACTGCAGGAAGAATGGAAAAAAATCGGGCCGGTGCCAGATGCCAAAAATGATGAAGTATGGAAACGGTTCCGTGCCGCTTTTGACCATTTCTATGCCCGTAAAAATGCATGGGTTAAGCAAAAGCGTGAAGAAGATAAAATTAGCATTAGCGTAAAAGAAGCCATCATTGCCGACATGAAAAAGCTTGCTGAAGAGCCGGATGCCGATTTGGTTTTCCCCAAGCTGAAAGAGTGCCAGCAACGTTGGGCAAACAGCGGATTTGTTAGCGGAAAAGCCTATTTCGGTCTTCAAAAAGAATACCGTGAAATTGGTGATCAGCTTTTTGCTAAGTTCAAACGCAACAGCGACAGCATGAAGCAGCAGGTAATGAAAGAGCATTATGCTAAGTTTACCGGTGGTGCCGATGGGCAAAACAGGCTTCAAACTGAGGAGCGAAAAGTTCGTGACCGTCTAAAAAAGGCCCAGGAAGAACTGGCTACCATAGAAAACAACAAAAGCTTTTTTGCGCTGAGTAAAAATGCAGAAGCGGTACTTAAGCAATTTGACACCAATATTCAAAAGGCGAAAGCACAAATAGAGCGTCTGGAAAAAGAACTTCAGGTAATACGCAATACCAAGTCCAAAGATGCTCAATGAGCTGTATAGGACATTAGATTATCTGCAGTTTCTGCTGGTTGCCAATTCAAGACATGGCACCCACTCCCCTTTCATTTACCGCTTTGTGGATGAAGTTTTGTATGCAAAATCCATTCATCCCTCATTTGAGTGGATTGAACAAATACGCAAAGAAATGTTGCAATCCGATGTTGAAATCATGCTGGAAGATTTTGGCAGTGGCAATAACAACGGACCGCGAAAATTAAAAACTGTGGCAGCCCGCACCGCAAGGGGCGCAAAATACGGACGATTGCTGCACCGGATAATCGCAGCGTTTCAGCCCCAGATTTGCCTGGAAATTGGCACCGGAACAGGCATAACAGCATTGTACCAAGGAGCTGCCTTGCAACAAAACCAAGTGCTGCATAGCATTGAAGGATGTGCGGCTTTACACGAAATTGCCAAATTCAATGCAAACAGGCTTGGACTGCAACAGGTTGTTTTTCACCAAGGCCAGTTTGACCAGGTATTACCAAATCTGCTACCACAATTGCATCGAATTGATTTTGCCTACATTGATGGCAACCACACTTTTGAGGCCACCGTCCGCTACTTCGAATGGTTGTTGCAATATTCACACCAGCACACCATCATGGTTTTCGACGATAT
This sequence comes from Flavobacteriales bacterium, assembly GCA_947487055.1. Lineage (GTDB taxonomy): Bacteria > Bacteroidota > Bacteroidia > NS11-12g > UBA955 > RGEC01. The sequence goes on along the minus strand of CANKVN010000056.1, from coordinate 2,311 downwards.
CAACTGGAACGAAGACATGAAAAATGCATGGGCCCATATTAAAAGACATCTCGCCGTTAACGCAACAATTGATATCTTTGCCTTTGGTTTGGTGTTTTTTAGAAATGAACAAGCCAAAGAAGATTTCACCATTCGGTATTGAGTTTCAGTTACCAACATATTGTAAGGGTTAGGTACGCAGAGTGCGACCGCATGGGCTTTGTGCACCACAGCGCATTTATATTGTATTTTGAAGAAGCCAGAACAGAGGCCCTTCGAAGCATTGGGCTCAGCTACAAAGAACTGGAAGATTCAGGCATCATCATGCCTGTTCGTTCTGTCGATATTGAATTTAAAAAAGCAGGCCGTTATGATGATTTACTTACCATAGAAGTTGACATTCCGGAAAAACCGGGTGTTCGCTGCAATTTTATTTATAAAACACTGAATCAGCATGGTGAGCACCTAAACACCGGCCGCACAGAGCTGTTCTTTGTAAACAAGGACAACCTCCGTCCGCGCAACCTTCCCGAATCTTTCGCCGATCTCATCAGTAAACATTTTTAACCCGTGGGTAGATTTTACAAAAACCTGATGCGTGAGGAAACCGATGAGGTTGTAGCAATGGAATCCCCCATTACGGAAGAAGACGGGAAACTCATACGCTGGTTGAAACGCAAAACCATTCGCGGATTTGAAGGCCACAGCATCTACGACGTGGGCAAATATTTCTTGAACAGCATGTTCAATGAAAACATCAACCTTCGGGCATCCAGCCTTAGTTTCAATTTTTTTTTATCCCTTTTCCCTTCCCTGATTTTTATCCTTACCCTTATTGCCGCTTTGCCGGTAAAAGGTCTGAAAACAAGGCTCATCAAGGAACTCAGGCTTTTATTACCGGAAAGCACATGGAAAGAAATTTCTTCCACCATCATTGAGTTGCTAAACCACCAAAACAGTGGTTTGCTTTCTTTTGGATTTTTGCTGGCGCTATATTTTTCCAGCAATGCATTTCATTCACTGATCAATAGCTTCAACCGACAATTACCGGAAAGAAGGCGCAGAAATTGGTTCCAGAATCGTTTTCAGGCAGTTGGATTAACCTGTTTGGTTGGAGTAATGGTAGTAACAGCATTGTTAATCCTAACCTGGATGTTTCAGTTAAACACCTACATGGAAAAGCATCACTGGTTCGGACTTGGATTGTGGCAATTCATCATTGCGGTCCTGGAGTATAGTTTGATTGCTGGGTTGATTTTTACGGCAATCAGCAGCTTTTATCATTTTGGCCCGGCCCATAAGCATAAGTGGCATTTTGTTTCCTCAGGGAGCATATTTGCCAGTATACTCAGCATTTTAAGCACCTATTTCTTTAGTGTGTACGTAAATAATTTTGATGCCTACAATAAAATTTATGGTTCCATTGGTGCCATTATAGCCTTAATGGTACTCATCTACATCAATTGCCTGGTGGTTATTACCGGATTTGAATTGAATACGAGTATCGATAAAGCCAGAATTACGAAAGCCAAAATGGCTGCTCAGGAATCGGTTACTGAATAAATATTTTCTCAATCATGGTTTCCCCAAATTCTGCGTTGATGGATTCCAACAACATAAACCTGCGGTAAAACATCTCATTTTTAAGGGGTGCACTGTCGAAGGTAACATAGAGCGTTTTATTGATAATCTTAATATCCGTGGTATGCTTGGAAATTAAGGGACCGGTGATTTTCTCCCATGCATTGCGCAGCTTTACCTCATTGATTTTCTGGGTAATCCTGTACTTTTTGTACATGGCCTCGATAACATCCCCGATTTTATTTTCCTTCTTTTCCATGCCTCAATTTACTTCTTTTATAGCCATATAAAAAATAAACAACCAATCCGATGGCAAACCAGATAAAAAACCAGAGCCAGTTGTTGGCGGTCATGCCTGTCAGTAAATAAAGGCAGGTTGCCAAACCCAGTACAGGAATCAGGTTCCAGTTTTTAACCATGCTGAAAACCAACAGTATCAACATTACCAAAGCGTAAATCAAACTGGGTATGTGGTGAATTTGTTGTACCCAAAAGCCTGGCGCAAAAAAAGTAATGAGCAAAACAGCCGCAACCAGCAAGATTGGAAAATAGATTCTGGAGGAAATAAAAGGAAGGTGATAAGCCCCTTGCTCCCGTTCTCTGGGTGGCAATAGTAAAACACCGCCACAAACCAGCACGAATGCAAACAAGGTTCCTATGCTGGTGAAATCCAAAACAAAATTCTCATCGGTAAACAGAATGGGAATCCCAACGACCAATCCGGTGATGATGGTGCTAAATCCGGGGGTTT
>CANKVN010000055.1 GCA_947487055.1 Flavobacteriales bacterium | reverse complement strand
GCTTCAAATTTATTGGGCGCAGTAACAAATGGCAACCCGGTTTCCGTGGCAATCAATTGGGCAACCAGTGTGGCATAGCCTTTGGGTGCGTTTAATCCTGTTCCTACCGCTGTGCCACCAAGCGCAAGTTCTGCTGCAGGCAACAAAGACCTGTTAATGGCGTTTACACCATTTTCCAGTTGCGTAACATATCCGCTAAATTCCTGGCCCAGGGTTAATGGGGTTGCATCCATAAAATGGGTGCGTCCAATTTTTACAATATCCTTAAAATCCCTTGCTTTGTGCTTGAGGGTGGTTTTTAATGCCTGAATACCAGGAAGGGTGTAGTCTACCACTTGCTTGAAAACGGCAATGCTCATGGCGGTAGGAAAGGTGTCGTTGCTGCTTTGGCTCTTGTTTACATCATCGTTTGGATGCAATACCTTATTTTCATCGGTAAGTTTTCCTCCGCTAATCACGTGGGCCCTGTTGGCAATTACCTCATTCACATTCATGTTGCTTTGGGTGCCGCTGCCTGTTTGCCAAATTACCAATGGGAATTCTGCATCCAGTTTGCCATCGATGATTTCATCGCAAACCTGAACAATCAGGTTTTTCTTTTCTTCGCTGAGCACGCCCAACTGGTGGTTGGCCATTGCTGCGCATTTTTTCAATACCCCAAAAGCGCGCACAATTTCAACAGGCATGCTTGCTTCAGGGCCTATCTTAAAGTTATTTCTGCTTCTTTCTGTTTGTGCACCCCAATATTTGTCTGAGGGGACTTTAACCTCACCCATGGTGTCGTGTTCAATGCGAAAACCTGTCATAATTTCTTTGTGGTGCAAATCTAAGAATTGATGATCAATATTGGTTGATATGATTGGTTTTAGTGTTTTGGGGTTTTAAGATGATAAAAATCATGTTGATTTCTTAAACAATTACAAATAAAGCTTTTAATTTTGAACCATGATTTACCGAAATAAAGAAAGGCCCTGAAATGGAGTGTCTGATGCAATTTAAGGGATTATTGGAAAAACACTTTCATTCCATTAAACAGGTGAGCGCTTATGCCGAAAAAATGAATGTTACCGAAAAAAAGTTGTTGACCAGCACCAATAAAATCCTCGGGAAATCACCCAAGGAAATGATTGACGAGCGAATTACCCTGGAGGCAAAACGGCTTTTGGCATACACCCATTTAAGTGTTAAGGAAATAGGATTTGAACTCGGATTTGACGAGCCCACCAATTTTGTAAAGTATTTCAGGAAAAATGCGGCACAGTCGCCGATGGAATTCAGGGAAAGCAGCAGCTTAACCTAAAATTACCATTAAAAGGCTGTTTTTTACCATTCATGCTGATATTATTGGCTCATTTTTGCTGCTGATAATAATCTTCTTCCTTTCCTTTACATGAATTACTCCAAAAAAGAGCAGCAACGTAAACAAAAATTAAGCGTTTAAATCATGAAAACATCTGAGCCCCAAACCAAAGTCAAATTTATCCAGGATAAAGATGTCAACCTAACTTCCGTCCGTGAGGTTTTTAACAATACACTGGAAGGGATTTTAATTGCTGACTATAAAGGTAAACTTTATGGCTGCAACAAAACAGCGGAGCAGATGTTTGGCTACAGTGCCAAAGAGCTGGGAAGATTACATATTCAGCAACTGATTGCAAAGTATTTGAAACAGGATGGTCACCTAAGAAATGACAAACTGTTTATCCTGCCTGATATCAAAAACATCGAACACAATTCCAGGTTTGCCGGTATCCGCAAAAACGGGTCTACCTTCTCCATCTCCATACGCATCAAGAATTTTAGCACCAAGCAATCCATTTATACCATATTGTTTTTAGAGTCATTGGAGAAAATAGATTTTAAAAGCAGGGAACTGGTAGAGAAAAATTCAGAAATCCAGCAACTTAAAGAGGACCTTAAAACACTCAGAATCACTGCTGAGAAGCAATGTAAAAGAAGAACCATAATGCTGGAGGAAACGATTGATGCCTTGATGTCAACACGAAACCAGCTGAAAGTATCTCTGGAAAAAGAACAGGTGGAAAGGGACCGCAAAACCAAATTTGCCTACATGCTCTCGCATGAGTTCAAAACGCCATTAACAGGCATACTTACATCGCTTTCGCTACTGGAAAAGTATGGTAGCAATGGCCATACACTGAGTAAGGAACAAAACCAATGCGTCATCAGGGCCAAGCGCTCCGCAAACCATTTGGCAGCGCTTACCGATGATATGCTTACCATGGCAGGCATGAATGGTGGAAACGGAAGTTTGAAAATAGAGAAGATATCCCTGAAAAGCTTGATTCAGGAACTTATAGACTGGTGGTCTTTACAATTATCAGTAGAAAAAAGCATACACTGCTACATCCACAAAAAAATGTATGTAGAGGCCAATGAGGATCTTGTTATCCAAATTTTGAATAACTTAATAAACAATGCTGTAAAATACTCCGGTCCCGAGGCTTCCATCTCCATCAATGGAGAAGAAGACGAAAGCTGGTGTGTTATCACCGTGGAAGATAACGGTCGTGGAATTCCCCAGGAAGAACTGGAGAAACTCACCGATGGATTTTTTAGGGCTTCTAACGCTACAGACGTTAACGGAAGCGGTCTTGGACTTTATATTGTGAATCAATACCTTCAATTTCTTAATGGCAAACTTGAACTCGACAGTAAACTTGATGAAGGAACACGTGCAACCATTAGATTACCAAAAAAATATGAAGAAAAAAGTGTTATTGATAGATGACAGTAAAGATGTCAGGGAAAATGTGGCTGAGATTCTCAGTTTATCAGATTACCAGGTGCTAACTTCCGAAAACGGAAAAGAAGGGGTTGAGGTAGCTCAAAAAGAATTACCAGATATCATTGTGTGCGATATTTCCATGCCACTGTTGGATGGATTTGGGGTAATACACTTGCTGTCCCGGTCGCCGGAAACATCCAAAATTCCTGTAATTTTACTCACTGCCAGAACAGACAGGGATAATTTCAGAAAAGGAATGGAACTGGGCGCAGATGATTTCATCACCAAGCCATTTGAGGAAGCAGAATTGCTGAGGGCAATTGAAACCAGATTGCGTAAAAGCAACCTTTTTGAAACATCAAATCAGCAAAATGGCGATGGATTTTTAGCCTTGATGAATGATGATAGATCTCTGGATTTCATCAAAGAAATGACAACCAATGGCACCAGTTTTGAATTTCAGCGCAAGGAGCATATTTATCGGGAAGGCACCCAGCCCCGGTATGTATATTTCATTGAATCGGGTAAGGTAAAAACCGTTATGCTTAGCAATGATGGCAAGGAACTGATGACCGGCCTGTATGGAGAAGGAGATATTTTTGGCCATCTGGCCATGCTGGAAGATGCAGAGTACATGGAATCTGCACTGGCTGTTGAACCTGTAAAACTCTATGCATTAAATAAAACTGATTTTTTTAGTTTATTAGGGGCTAACCCAGGCGCATCTGCCAAATTTATCCGTGTGATGGCAAACCAACTCACCGAAGCAGAAGACAAACTGCTTAGGCTTGCCTACGATTCAGTGCGAAAAAGGGTGGCAGAAGCATTGGTGGAAGTTTACCGAACCTACACCCTTGGGAATGGAAGCCGCGAAATTGAAATTTCGCGCCAGGAACTGGCATCTTATGTGGGCACAGCCACAGAAACGGTTATTCGTACCTTGAGTTCCTTTAAACAGGAAGGATTGATTAACATCGTACAAAGCAATATTGTTATTAAAGATTTGGCGGGGTTGATCCGCATGAAAAATTAAAATTATGACCACAGCGCATTATGACATAAGTCATTTTGCGCTGTGGTTTTAAAATCATTACTTTTGTCGCCTACATGACTTCAGTTGTTGACATCCCGGTGATCACTTACTTTGACTTCATCTGCAATTGCGAATTCGAAAAAACATTTCGCGAATCATTTCCTTATCTAAGGATAAAGGTTATGGATATTGCCAAAACCTCAACCTACAATCATTTTCCGGTTGAGAGCCTTGAAATTGATGGAAGCATAACCTGTAAGGAATTGGTAAACAAAATGTATGCACATTTTGGGAAAAAGGTTATTGTTCAGCGATATACCCTCAAAGGCTGGGTTAACATTACCAAAACCCGATGCTGGACCCTGATTGCCCAAAATGAAGAGGCTAAAGCACTGGCCGCTTTAATGGGGTAAGTTCTGATCAGGCAGCCGCTGCATTTTTAAATACAAGCGTATCTTTGCTAACTGATTATGTCGAATAAAAAATTGCTCGACGCCCTCAGTTATCATGCTGACGGTAGGCCGGGAAAAATAGAGGTAGTTACCACAAAACCCACACAAACCCAATTTGATTTGGCTTTGGCATACAGCCCAGGTGTGGCAGAACCCTGCTTGAAAATAGCAGAAAATGTAGAAGACGTTTATAAATACACCGCCAAAGGAAATCTGGTGGCCGTAATTAGCAATGGTACGGCTGTGCTGGGTCTTGGCGATATAGGTCCGGAAGCATCCAAGCCTGTGATGGAAGGGAAGGGTGTGCTGTTCAAAATATTTGCAGACATCGATGTTTTCGATATCGAACTGAATTGCAAAGATGTTGAAGAGTTTGTGCGTACCGTAAAAGCCATGGAGCCAACATTCGGTGGCATTAACCTTGAAGATATCAAAGCGCCGGAAAGTTTTGAAATAGAAGAGAGGCTGAAAGCGGAACTGCAAATCCCCATCATGCACGATGATCAGCACGGAACGGCTATCATAAGCGGTGCTGCTCTGCTCAATGCATTGCGTATTGTAAACAAGGAGATTTCTAAGGTTCGATTGGTGGTGAATGGCGCCGGAGCCTCGGCTATAGCCTGTTCTAAACTGTTTGTGAGCCTTGGCGTAAATCCGGAAAACCTCATTATGCTTGATAGCAAAGGGGTTATTCATGAGGGAAGAACGGATTTGGACAAATACAAAAGCCAGTTTGTTACCAAGCACGCTGCAAGAACCCTCGAAGAAGCCATGCAGCACGCCGACGTGTTTGTTGGGCTTTCCAAAGGCAATATTCTTTCTGTTGAAATGATCAACAGCATGGCTGCCAATCCCATTGTGTTTGCCATGGCCAATCCCGATCCGGAAATTGATTACAAACTGGCGGTGGCCGCCCGCCCTGATATCCTTATGGCTACCGGCAGAAGCGATTACCCAAACCAGGTAAATAATGTTCTTGGTTTTCCTTTCATTTTCCGTGGTGCACTGGATGTGAGGGCAACTGCCATCAACGAAGCAATGAAACTGGCTGCTGTGCGCGCCATTGCGGATCTGGCCCTGGAGCCCGTTCCAGAAGTGGTGATGCTGGCCTACAACGATTACGATTTGGATTTTGGAAAAAATTACATCATTCCAAAACCAATGGATCCCCGATTGCTAACAACCGTAGCTCCGGCTGTGGCCAAAGCAGCTATGGATAGTGGCGTTGCACGAAATCCCATCACCGATTGGGAAGGGTACAAAACAACATTGAGAAAACGCCTTGGCATTGACAATGATTTTGTGAACCGGTTGGTGCAACGTGCCAAAAAACAACCCAAAAAAGTTGTTTTCTCCGAGGCAGAGGATGTGAAAATCCTGCGTGCGGCGCAAACCTGCCTGAATGAAGGTATAGCCACCCCAATCCTGCTGGGCAGACCTGCTCAAATAAAGGCGGTAATGGAAGAAAACAACATCGATTTGGGCCAGGTTACCATTTTGGATCCTTGGTCTGAAGATGCCATGTGCGAAGAGTTTGGAGCCTTGCTATACGAGAAGCGCAAACGCAATGGCCTTACCCAGACGGAAGCGGTAAAAAACATGCGCTACCGGAACTATTTCGGTGCCATGATGGTGGAAACTGGCAAAGGCGATGTGCTCATCAGCGGATTAACCCGCAATTATCCGATTGCACTTCGTCCCATGCTGGAATGTATCGACGTGACCGGTTCGGCCAAACGCATTGCCGGTATGCACATTGTTATGACCAAAAATGGTCCATTGTTTTTGTCGGATACCACCGTAAATATTGATTACAAGCCAGAAGAACTGGTGGATTTGGTGCTTAAGGTGCACCAGCGTGTGAGCAAATTTCAGATAGAGCCGCGCATTGCTTTGGTTACCTACAGCAACTTTGGCAGCAGCAAAGGTCCGGCGCCTTTGCAGATGAGAAAGGCGGTTGAAATACTGCACGAGCAATACCCTGAAATATTGGTGGATGGCGAAATGCAAACCACCTACGCCATGGATGGTGAAGCCCGGGTAAAACAATATCCGTTTAACAAACTGGGTAATTCTCCAGCCAACACCCTCATTTTTCCGGGTTTAAACAGCGGAAACGCTGCTTACCAGCTGATGCGCGGAATGGGAATGGTGGATATAATCGGGCCAATATTGCTGGGCTTCAACAAGAGCGTTCACGTGCTTCACCATACCAGCAATGTGCGGGAAATAGTGAACATGGTTGCATTGGCGGTTTGCGAAGCCCAGGAAAAGGCATGATCGCAGCCGGACCGCAAATATTAACCTGGGAAAGCAAGTTGCAAATCCAAAGCATTGGTTTGCGGCATGAAGTGCTCCGACGCCCTTTGGGTATGTTGTTTTCTCCTGCTGAGTTGCAGGAGGAAATTGACCAGATCCACATGGGATGGGTGCATGGCGAAACAGTTGAAGCGATTTTGTTATTGAAAAAAACAACTCCCAACCAGGTGAAGATGAGGCAGGTTGCTGTGCATCCATCTTTGCAAGGCAAAGGGCTTGGGAAAAAGCTGGTGGCGTTCACTGAGGAATGGTGTAAAAAAAACAACATTTCAAGCATTGAACTGAATGCCCGAGAAACAGCCATACCATTTTACTTGTCCATGAATTACCACGCAGTAGGCGAGCCGTTTACAGAAGTGGGAATTCCGCACATAAAGATGGTTAAGTCGCTTTAATAGTTTAATTATAGCCGTGCCATATGCCGGTTTCACGGTCAAATAGCCAATAAATACCATTGGCATAGGAGAAATCCCCGCACAGTGGCCTTAGGTTTTCATGCCCGTCTTGTTTGATGTTGAGTGTGTAGCTGCACCTCCCGGTTTTTGCATTAAAAAGCAGAATGCGGTTTTGACCATAATCGTAAAGCCCTATCTCTCGCTTTTTGATTCCGGTGTAAATCATGCTCATTACGTTCAGTTCATTGTCAAAATCAGCAATGTCCAGTGCAATGGGAATCACCCTTTTTGCTCTTCCAATTTTGAAACGATAAACTGTTTTGTCGTGGTAAAACCAAACTTCCTTTTTGCGGCTTACCCATGCCCCTGTGCCAATGCAAACGGGATTGTGGATGGCATAATAAACGTTTTCGGTAAACGCCGGTAGCCCGGACCTAAGGTGAATCTTATACAATCCTTCAATGCCTGAAGCGCTGCTGCCAAGTGCCTTGCCACCCGATTCAAACCACAGTGCACCGGGATCAAATTCCAGATGATAAGGTGTGTGGTTTAGTTTTCCCTGTTCGTCGTACAATAGTAATAACTTTTCCTGGCCTCCTGATACCGCCGAATAATAACGTTTTTCTGAAGAATTCCATACCACGGAAACACCCATGGAACCCCGTGCCTGAGAGGCGGTTAAACTTATTCTGTGTGAAATATCCTGCGTTGGCTGCGCCATTGAATATTGGATTGCCAAAGCCAAAACAACAAACAGGTTTCTTTTCATCATAAAAGGACATGCAATTTCGATGCTTACAATGCACTGTTTTATGACAAGGTGGACGTTAGCGTGTGATATTAAACACGATTTCACATTGGTCGGCTTTTGGCCATTACCTACCGATTTATGTGCCTCCAAGCTTCATTCAACCCTATATTTGCATTTTATGGGAACCATTACCACCATTTCACAGTTTTTGCTGTCTTTGAGCCTACTCATCATTCTGCACGAGTTGGGGCATTTTTGGGCAGCACGTTCTTTTGGTATTAAAGTAGAAAAATTCTACCTCTTTTTCGATGCATGGGGTTTTAAACTGTTTAAGTTTAAAAAGGGTGATACCGAATACGGTATTGGCTGGTTGCCTTTGGGTGGCTACGTGAAAATTGCCGGAATGGTGGACGAAAGTTTGGACGCCAGTCAGTTGAAAACAGATCCTGAGCCCTGGGAGTTTCGCAGCAAGCCAGCTTGGCAGCGCCTGATTGTGATGATTGGCGGTGTTACCATAAACCTGTTGTTGGGTATCCTCATTTTGTGGATGATGACCTGGCTTTTGGGTGACAAATACATACCAACCAAGGCAGTGAATGACGCAGGTGGAATCTACGCAGGACCTTTGGGGCGCAAAATCGGGTTTAAAACCGGCGATAAAATCATTGCTTTCAATGGCAAACCCAGTGAAGATTTTCTGGCAGAATTCGGCAATCCCGATTTCATCATGGGCGATAAGCATGAAGTGGCCATAAACCGCGATGGTAAGGATACAACAATCATTATCAGCGCAAACCTTCAGGAGGTATTATCCGAAAAATCTGATTTGCCTGTAATAGCACCACAGTATGCATTCCGCATTGCTACTTTAGTGGCTGGTTCTCCGGCAGCCAAGGCAGGGTTGGATGTGAATAGCGAAATTATTGGTATAGACAGTCAGTATTGCGGATCTTTCTTTGAATTCAAAGAGATTATCCAGCAAAAAAAGGGTAAGAAGGTTTCCATAAAAACCCGTATTGACAGTAAAACACCTCCCTCTACGATTGCACTTACTGTTGATAAGGATGGAACCATTGGATTTAAACCAAAAATGTTTGGTTTTGAGAACAATGAAAAAGCCATAAGCTATGGTTTCTTCGAATCTGCCGGAATGGGCACTTCAAAAGCATTCTCTTTCTTGGCGGCCAATGCAGCCGGCTTCGGTAAAATTTTCAGTGGGGAAGTAGATCCCCGAAAATCGTTGGCAGGCCCTGTAGGTATGGCGCAGATGTATGGAAAAACCTGGGATTGGGTTAATTTCTGGAGCCTCACAGCCATGATTTCCCTTGGCCTGGCTTTCCTAAATATTTTACCGATTCCCGCTTTAGACGGCGGACATGTAATGTTCCTGTTGTGGGAAATGATTACCCGCAAGCCCGCCAGCGAAAAGGTGCTCTACGCCGGTCAGGTAATTGGTATGGTTATGCTGGCCAGTTTGATGTTGTTTATCTTTTGGGTAGACATCGCTCGGGCACTGGGTTTCTAAAACATGAATCCATTTGAGGTATTTGGCATCGCGCCAGGTTTTTTGATAGATAATGCCTTGCTGCGCAAGCAATTCCTCGCCAACCAGCGCCGCTGGCACCCCGATTTTTTCATCAATGATCCGGTTCAGCATGGTGAGGCGCTTCGGCAAACCGCCCTCAACAACGAAGCCTACACACTGCTTACAGACTTGTATTCCAGGGTGAAAACCATGCTCATGCTTCATGGTTATCCGGAAAATAAAGCAAACGTGCTACCTGCGGACTACCTCATGCAAATGATGGAGTTAAGCGATATAATCGAAGAGGCTACAGCAGGGGATAAGTCAGCTTTCGATGAGGCTACCGGACAGCTGGAAGCCCTGCAATCGGAGAACGAGCAGGCAATCCTTCAATTGGCGCAACAAGCCGATGAAAAAGCCGCCACAGAAGGCTACACCGATGAAGTTATGAACTCCATGTTGCTCTTGTATCAACAACACCGTTATTTGAGCCGTTTGCATAAAAATTTGCACGGTGTAAAAGAACTATAACCAGGTTGCTATTTATTGCTAAATTTGTATCGGTAAACTCAAAGTGGCAAGCCTCAAAACCAACATATTAGGACACACAGAAATCCTCACCAAACTGGAAAGAATGGCCTGTGAAATCTGTGAAAAGCATGTAAACAGCAAGCAAATTACCCTCTGTGGTCTAAACGATCGGGGATATTACCTGGTAGAATTGCTCGGGCATGAAATTCAGGCGATAAACCCCAATGTGCAAATTTCATACGCCAATGCCACGGTGGAAGACCAGCAGGTAACCTTTTCCGGCGATTCCAACTTTTCCGGCAAACATGTGCTTGTGATGGACGATGTCATCAACACGGGCTATACCTTGATGCTTGTTTTGTCTGAAGTGTTTAAACACAGCCCGGTAAGCATCGGAACCATATTTTTAGCCAAGCGCGAACACCGCAATTTTCCGGTGAAAGCAGATTATGTTGGTGTTTCCATTGCCACCACCATTCAGGAGCATGTGCAGTTCGATAACAGCGACCCCAATAACCTGTCGGTGTATTTGGTGTAAATGCCCTTACAGCAAGTTGGTTTGCGGTAAAATACTCAGATAGCCAATTATTCCTCAATATAATTCAAATCCTTATGGAAGCTTTCTTCCATTTGGAATGTGCCCCATGCTGCCAATGACAGACAAACAGCACCAACAATCAAAGCCGCCGCTGTGTGGGCTGCGGTGCTCAAATGCATGTCGCTGAGCGCGTTGAAACTCAGGGTTATGGGAACCACACCACCGCGCACAAAATTGGGAACCGTAGAGGTTACGGTGCTGCGTATATTGGTGCCAAACTGCTCGCTGGCATTGGTTACAAACAAAGCCCAGTAGCCGGTGCTTAATCCCAGAAAATAACTGATTCCCTTGAGCAATGCAGGCGTTACATTGTGGCTGAAAAGGTACACAACGGTCAGAATAGCGATACCTGTTAAATTGAAGAAGATGACCTTTTTGCGGCTTTTAAACAATTGCGATAATAATCCGGAAAGAAGGTCGCCGCTGCTTAGGCCAAGGTAGCTCCACATCACCATTTCCGAGGTTTTAATGCTTCCGCCTGTCAACCCGATTTCGTCAATGAAACGGGAAGAAAGGGCGATCAAAACACCCACCACAAACCACACAGGAAGCCCTATAACAATGCAGGATACGTATTTTTTCAGCGTGGTTTTGTCTCTAAGTAACATAAAAAAATTTCCTTTAACCACGTTTGTCTGTTTTAGTTCGTGATACATGCTGCTTTCAAAAGTGCCCGCCCTCAAGGCAAGCAAAACCAGGCCAAGCACACCGCCCATGATATAGGCCGTTTGCCAGTTGTGAACATCTGTAGACAGCAAGTTTTTCAGGAAAAGCGTAATCTCCGGGCGGTTTGCCACCCAAAAAGCAAATACTGCGCCCAAAGCGCCAAAGGTTACAATAATCATGGTGCCAATGCCGCGCCTTCGGGTGGGCATGCTCTCTGCTACCAGGGTAATTGCGGCCCCAAGCTCTCCGGCAAGTCCCACACCGGCAATAAAACGCCAGATGGAATATTCGGTAAGGTTGGTCACGAAAGCGTTGGCAATATTGGCCGTGCTGTAAAGCAAAATACTGCCAAACAAAACAGAAACACGTCCTTTTCTATCGCCCCAGATACCCCATATTAAGCCCCCAAGCAACATTCCGGTCATTTGCCAGTTGAAAAGCGTGGTTTCGTAGGATACAGGTATACCCAAATCCTTCATGCTTTCCACCTTGATGATGTTGAAAAGGATTAAATCATAAATATCTACGAAGTAGCCCAGGGAGGCAACCACAATAAGCAGGGCAATATGTTTGTTTTTGGCCATGTTTGTCAGTTTAAAAAAGGCATTCCAAAGATGCACATATTTTTTCCAGATACAAGCGGTCTGTTTCGTCAAAACAAGCAAATTGCCTGCTGTCGGCATCAAGCACCCCAACCACCATTCCGTTTTTCCGGATGGGAACCACAATTTCGCTGTTGCTTTCGGCCGAACATGCTATGTGCCCGGGAAATTGATGCACATCTTCCACAACAATGGATTTGTTTTGTGCCCAGGAAGTTCCGCAAACACCTTTTCCATGTGCGATTCGGGTGCAGGCCACCGGTCCTTGAAAAGGGCCTAATACCAGCATATTGTCTTTCACCAGGTAGAAGCCAATCCACCACCAGTCAAACTGGCTTTTGAGCAGGGCCGAGGCATTGGCGAGTCCGGCAACCAAATCATTTTCTTCAGAAACCAGGTGGTTTAAGCTGGATAGGGTTTCCCGGTAAAGTTCACTTTTGGCTGAAAGTTCCGTCATGATTATATTTTAAGTGGATAACTGTTTGCGAAAATAACCCAATTGGCTTGCCGAGCCGCCATTTATGTAGTTAGTTTGAAGGTTTATTTATAGCTAGATGGCAATGGAAGTGGTCAATTCACAACCTTTTGAGGTGGTTTTTACGTTTGTAAAGCACCCTTATTTTGGTTTACTGGTAGAAGCCAATGCTGTTCAGTTGCTGGCAAATGGAGATTATTCCCTTACCTTTCAACGGGTTAGGGAAAAAACAACCGAATATTTTAAGCTAAATACCCAACAAACCGAAGCAGTGAAACTGCTTGAATCATTTGAGGTAGATAGCATTATGAAGCAATATTACAAAGGCACCAAGCGCCTGAGGCCAAGTGAGTTTCTGATTAAGCATTACAATGCGGAGCTGCACAAGATTGTGAGGCCAATCTTTGAGAAAAAATTGGTTAAGGTGCTGGAATTGATTAAGAATTATCCTTTGTATTGGTCCGGAAAAACAGGGCAAGCCCAGGGAGAATTGGTTAAATACTCCGAAGAGCAAGCCAGTGTATTGTTCCACTTCAGGCGTGATGAGGAAGGAACCAACTACTTTGCAACCATCAAGCACAATAATGAAAAGGTAGTGTTTTACGACAATGAAAGCGAAATTATCTCAGATAATCCCGCGTGGTTGCTAACGCCAAACAAGCTGTTGTTCTTTCCCAAGAATATTGATGGACGTAAAATCAAACCGTTTTTAACCAAAAAGCATATCCATATAGACCCACATCAGGAGGACAGCTACATGGATAAGTTTGTGAAGCCCCTGTTGGAAAATCACGATGTGTTTGCAAAAGGTGTTCAGATTTTAACAGAGCAATTGCCTGCAAAGCCTGTTATAAGGCTGAACCGCATGTTTCAGGATAAGCAATACATCAGCCTGTATTTTCAATATGGCGACTGGAATTTTCCATTCCACACCGATAAGAAGGTGAATGTATCGCTGGAGAGAAAGGAAAACGACTTCATTTTTCACCGCATCAAGCGCTCACTCAGCCTGGAGGCGGATAAAATTGCCTTCCTACGGGAACTTGGTCTGGAGAATGTGGAAGGAAGCCTGTTTTGTTTGCCCGGTGCGGAACAAAACTATGAATTGATTACCTGGCTGAACAGCAACTGCGAAATCCTGCTCAGAAATGGATTTCAAATAGACCAGGAACAAGCGGAAACAAGGTTCTACCTTGGAGCCGTTTCCCTTGATGTGAAGCTGAAAAAAGGTGCTGATTGGTTTGATGTGCTTGCTGTTGTTAGGTTTGGTGCATTTGAAATTCCATTCATCAAGTTAAGGAAGAATATCCTGGACAAAAAGAGAGAGTTTGTATTGCCCAACGGGGAAGTTGCCATTTTGCCCGATGAATGGTTTACACGTTTTGGTAAAATAGCCCACCTGGCCGATGTGGAAGGCGATTGCTTCCGTGTAAGGCACATCCATTTCAGCCTACTGGAAGACTTGTCGGAATTTGTGGATGTTGAAATAGCCAAATCTGGCTGGGAAAACCTCATGAAAGACCACGCCATTCCTGATTATCCCTTGCCTGATGGTGTGAATGCCGATTTGCGTCATTACCAAAAAGAGGGTTACAATTGGATTCGTTTCCTTTTTGAACATAGGATTGGCCCCTTGCTTGCCGATGATATGGGATTGGGTAAAACATTGCAAACCCTTGCTGTTATTAAGCATATATCACAGTTGCCGCAAGCGGAGTTTATGAATCCCGATGCAACTGCAGAAACGCCTGCAGGAAACGCGCTAAGCACACCCCAGATGGATGTGTTTTCGCAGGCTACAGAAATGCTAAATGGTGAAATGGATACTGAAGCGCTGGCAGAAAACAAGTTTCCGTGTTTGGTGGTTGCACCAAAGTCGCTCCTGTATAACTGGCAATCAGAAGCCGCCAAGTTTTGCCCTGGCCTGAAAACCATGATATATTCCGGCATTGGACGTCACCGCTTGCTCGGTAAGTTTAATCAGGCCGATTTGGTTATCATGAGTTATGGTACCATGCGCAACGATATTGAGGAATTGGAAAAAATGCAATTCAGGTTGTTGGTAATCGATGAAAGCCAGGCGATAAAGAATCCTACATCATTAACTTCCCGAAGCCTATTGAAGGTTAATGCCAAATACCGTTTGGCATTAACAGGAACGCCTATAGAGAATACCTTGCTGGACGTGTGGAGCCAAATGAATTTCCTGAACAGGGGATTGCTGGGCTCTTATGGTTATTTCGAGAAAAACTTCATCCGACCGATTGAGAAAACAAGCGATGTGCGCCAGACGGTGGAACTGAAGCGGATTTTGGATCCCTTTGTGCTTAGAAGAACAAAGAAGCAAGTCGCAAAAGAACTTCCTCCAAAAATAGAAAAGGTCCATTATTGCGAAATGACACCCGAGCAGGCCGAATGCTACGAAAAAGTTAAAAGCCAGTACCGCAACGAAATTCTGGAGCATGTGAGCCAGGTAGGTATGGCGCGTTCAAGGCTGAAAATATTCAATGGATTGATGCATTTGCGCCAGTTGGCGCTCAATCCGCTGCTGAAAGAAGATGATTTTGAAGGTCAATCGGGAAAAGACGATGAAATTAGGCGAATGCTTCAACGTGCGCTGGAAGGCGGCCATAAGATTTTGTTGTTTAGCCAGTTTGTAAGCTACCTTGCTGTGTTTGAAGAAATGCTGCAGGCAGACGGCATACCCTACAGCTACCTCGATGGAAGTATGGATGAAAAAGAGCGTGTTGCTGCCATTGATCGTTTTCAGGAAAATCCAGAGGTTAAAGTGTTTTTGCTGAGTTTGCGTGCTGGCAATTCAGGCCTCAACCTGACCGCTGCAGATTACGTTTTCCTTGCAGATCCTTGGTGGAACCCCTTCACCATGAGGCAGGCCGAGGATCGTGCACACCGCATAGGACAGGATAAAACCGTGTTTTCATATAAGTTTATTACCAAAAACACGATTGAAGAAAAAATCCTGGCCCTTCAACAGCGCAAAACCAGCCTGGCAGAGAGTATCATTCCCGACGAAGACAGCGTGCTTGCCGGATTGGATATTCAGGAACTCGAAGATTTATTAACCTAATAATTGAACCGCTTAGCCTGCTGTAACATATGTTAATTGTGGGTTCTGGGGTTTTGTTATCTAAATTAAAACATGCATTTTTGCATATTCTTTTTTGATTTAATATTCTTTTTTTAATTAATAATTATGGAAGCTGCCTCTCAAGCCGAAAAGTCTGTGAAAATTGAAGATAGCTGGTATGCTATTTTAAAAGAGGAGTTTGAAAAGCCTTATTTTTCATACCTCAAGCAATTTTTAGTGAAGGAACGCCAGGCCGGATATGTGATTTATCCTCCCGGTTCCCGCATTTTCGCAGCATTTGATTATACCCCTTTTTGGGATGTGAAATGTGTGATTGTTGGCCAGGATCCTTATCACGGACCAAGGCAGGCCAATGGCCTCTGTTTTTCGGTAAACGACGGTCAGAAGAAACCGCCATCCCTGGTCAATATTTTTAAAGAGTTAAACGACGATATCGGTTGCCCTATTCCTTACAGTGGCAATTTGGAAAACTGGGCCCATGAAGGCGTATTGCTGCTCAATACCATTCTTACTGTGCGTGCCGGACAACCAAAGTCGCACCATGGGCATGGCTGGGAGGAACTGACCGCAGCGGCCATTCAGCAAC
>CANKVN010000054.1 GCA_947487055.1 Flavobacteriales bacterium | reverse complement strand
AATACTATCAGGAATACCATCAGGCCATTGTGAGCAAAGCTTGTTGGGTTGGTAAGGCTCATTAACCAGCCAGGTACTCCACCTTGGTCGTAGAAGCCTGCAATGGTTGCTGGAAGGAACAAGATAGCCTGAGCAAAAATAATTGGCATAACACCCGCTGCCAGAATTTTAATGGGAAGGTATTGCCTTACACCACCGTATTGTCTGTTTCCAACAACACGTTTGGCATAATTAATGGTAATTTTTCGGGTTCCTTGGGTCAGCAAGATTACACCCAGAATTACAAACGCCCATACCAGCAATTCAATAATGAACAGGATAAAGCTTGCACGTTGACCTGCAAAAGCAAATTCCGAGAACAATGCAATTGGGAGACGTGCAATAATACCTACCATGATGAGCAAAGAAATACCATTGCCCAAACCGCGGTCGGTAATGCGCTCACCAAGCCACATGGTAAACATGGTGCCTGCTGTCAACAATACAACGTTTGTGAAGATGAACATACCCTGGGACATGGCATCGCTGTTCATGAACAGCAATGCGTCGCGATACTGCGGATTACCGATAAACTGGTTCAGATAACCAAAGGCCTGAACACCTGTAAATGCGATTGTGAGTATGCGTGTAAACTGATTGATTTTCCGACGGCCCTCTTCGCCTTCTTTTTGCAAGCGCTGAAATGCAGGAATGGCTATAGAAACCAATTGCATAAAAATGCTTGCGGAGATGTAAGGCATGATCCCTAGCGCGAAAATAGCTCCACGGTTCCAGGCTCCGCCGGCAAAAGTATTGATCAAATCAAGAATGTTATTCTTGTTTTGGTTATTCATGTTCATTTCCAGGACTGAACTATCAATCCCAGGAAGCACGATGAAGGAACCTAAGCGATAAACAGCTAAGAGAATAAACGTATAAACGATTCTTCTCCTGAGCTCCTCAATTGACCAAATATGTTTTAAAGTTTCAATCAGTTTTTTCATGGTATCAACCTATAAGGTTAGCCGACCCACCGGCTTTTTCGATAGCTGTTTTTGCGGTATCACTGAACTTGTGTGCATGTACTTCGATTCCGGCTTTAATCTCGCCACGGCCCAATACTTTCACACGTTCGGTTTTTCCAACCAAGTGTTTGCTTACCAATAATTGGTGGTCTATTTTATTAACCTTCAAAGAATCTGCCAAGTTTTGAAGAACATCCAAATTAATGGCGGCATATTCTACGCGGTTAATGTTTTTAAATCCGCCTTTAGGAATACGGCGTTGCAAAGGCATCTGACCACCTTCGAAACCGACTTTCCTTGAATAACCGGTACGAGACTGGGCACCTTTGTGACCTTTTGTGGAGGTTCCACCGCGTCCAGACCCTTGACCGCGACCGATTCTTTTTCTATTTTTTGTTGAACCTTCAGCAGGTTTCAAATTACTCAGATTCATGTTACTTGGTATTTTCTACTTTAACTAAGTGATTAACGGTATTGATCATTCCCTGAATTTGGGGATTCAATTCAACCTCAGCGGAAGAATTCATCTTGCGAATACCCAGGGCACGTAAGGTGGCTTTTTGGTTCTTAGGGTAACCAATAGCACTTTTTACCAGTGTTATTTTAACTTTTCCCATGGCTATTATCCGTTGAATACTTTTTTCAGGTTAATGGTTCTCATTTTGGCTACTGCATATGGATCGCGCATTGTTGTCAATGCATCAAAGGTTGCTTTAACCACGTTGTGCGGGTTTGAAGAACCTTTTGACTTTGCCAATACATCGGTTACACCGGCGCTTTCAAGCACAGCACGCATAGCACCTCCGGCGATTACACCGGTACCATGTGATGCTGGCTTAAGGAATACGCGGCCACCACCAAACTTTCCGGCTTGCTCGTGGGGAACAGTGCCGTTGATTAGGGGAACCTTAATCAGGTTCTTTTTGGCATCCTCAATTCCTTTGTTTATTGCGTCCATAACCTCGTTGGACCTTCCAAGTCCATGGCCTACGATGCCGTTACTATCACCTACAACTACCAGCGCACTGAAGCTGAAGGTACGACCACCTTTGGTTACTTTGGCCACACGGTTAATGTTTACCACCTTTTCAGTTAAGGTAAGTTCACCGGGCCTAACACGTTTGTTTATATTTTCAGACATTTGTGTACTTTCTTAAGAATTAAAATTCCAAGCCTCCTTCACGAGCACCATCAGCCAAGCTTTTAACACGACCATGATACAAGTAACCTCCGCGATCAAATATTACAGCTTTTATTCCAGCAGCTACTGCTTTTTCTGCTAATTTTTTACCCACCAAAGCTGACTTGGAAACTTTGTTGTCTTTGATATCCTTGATTCCATCTTCTTTTGATGAAGAAGCTACCAGGGTAACCCCTCTGCTGTCATCAATGATTTGAGCGTAGATATCTTTATTGCTACGGTACACGCTTAAACGTGGTCTTGTAGCGGTACCGCTAATTTTCCCGCGAATGCGGCTGCGGATTTTGTTTCTTCTTTGAACTAATTTGTTTGACATTTCTACCTCAATTATTTAGATGCGGACTTACCGGCTTTCTTCCTTAATACTTCACCTGCAAACTTTATACCTTTACCTTTGTATGGCTCAGGCTTACGGAAAGAACGAATCTTAGCCGCAATCTGACCTAGAAGCTGCTTATCTGCACACTCCATGGTGATTGATGGGTTTTGACCTTTCAGTGTTTCTGTAACAACCTTAATTTCTTCAGGTATTTCAAACATAATCCTGTGAGAGTAACCCAAGGTAAAATCAACCATGTTGCCTTGATTTGAAACCTTGTAACCTACACCTACCAGTTCTTGTTTTACAGAATGACCTTGACTTACGCCAATCACCATATTATTGATCAGTGAACGGTAAAGACCATGAAGGGCTTTATGTTGTTTACTGTCGCTTGGGCGATTGACTGTCAGCACGCCATCTTCAATACTGAAAGTAATATCAGTATTAATGGCCTGCGACACTTCTCCTTTTGGACCCTTGGCGGTAACTACTCCGTTTACCAACTGAACAGTTACACCTGCCGGGATTGTAATGGGTGCTTTTCCTACGCGTGACATTTTTTATTTGTTATTTTTTATGAAACAAAGCAAAGTACTTCTCCACCTACGTTTAATTTACGGGCTTCTTTGTCTGTCATTACCCCTTTAGAGGTGGTAACAATAGCAACACCAAGACCGTTAAGTACGCGAGGCATTTTTTCTACATCTGAGTATCTGCGCAGACCAGGTGAACTGATGCGAGACAGACTGCGGAATGCACTGGCTTTGGTTACATGATCATATTTAAGGGCTATTTTGATTATTCCCTGTTTGTTTTCAGAGTCTTCGAACTTGTATTTAAGGATATAACCTTTTTCATACAATACCCTGGTGATTTCCTTCTTCAGGTTGCTTGCTGGAATTTCAACAATCCTGTGCTTTGCTTTTGCAGCATTGCGCAATCTGGTTAGAAAATCTGAAATTGGATCTGTCATTTTTTATTTGAATTATTAATTACCAACTTGATTTAGTTACTCCGGGTATTTTACCGTCGCTGGCTAGCAGGCGGAACTGGTTTCTACAGATGCCAAAGGTACGGATGTAGCCCCTGGGACGACCGGTAAGTTTGCAACGGTTGCGCAGGCGAACAGGTGATGCATTGCGGGGTATGCGCTGTAAAGCTTCATAATTACCCTCAGCTTTCAACTGTGAACGCTTTTCGGCATAACGTGCAACTAGGGCTTCACGTTTGCGCTGTCTTGCCTTTATGGATTCTTTTGCCATTTATTTATTATTTGCTTTTAAAGGGAAAACCCAACTGCTTTAACAATTCCAAACACTCTTCGTCTGTATTGGCTGTGGTAACAATGGTGATATCCATTCCCGTAATACGGTTAACCTTGTCAATATCAATTTCCGGAAAAATAATCTGTTCAGTAATACCCATATTGAAATTACCACGACCATCAAAACCTTTTACATTAAGACCCTGAAAATCACGAACACGGGGAAGGGCAATGCTGATAAGACGATGTAAGAAATCATACATAGCATCTTTACGCATGGTAACCTTTGCGCCGATTGGCATTTTTTCACGAAGTTTAAAGTTAGAAATCGCTTTCTTTGAAATTGTTGCCAGTGCTTTTTGACCGGCAATTTTGGTCATTTCATCAATAGCAGCGTCTACCAGTTTTTTATCATTCACTGCAGCACCAACACCCTGATTAAGGTTAACCTTAACCAGCTTGGGAACCTGCATTACGTTTTTGTAACCAAACTTTTCTTTTAGTGCCGGTATGGCAACTTCCTCATATTTGGTTTTCAATAGCGGTTTATAGCTCATCTCAATTTTTCTTATTTAATAAATTCCCCGGTTTTACGAACAACGCGTTGAAGTTTACCTTCTTCGTTGAGTTTGCGACCTATGCGGGTTGGGGTACCACTTACCATAACCATCAGGTTCGAAACATGGATAGGAGCTTCAATCTTTTCGATTTTGCCACTGGTGTTTTGAGCTGAAGGTTTCATGTGCTTGGATACGAGGTTCAATCCCTCAACCACAGCCCTGTTGTCGGCAGGTATTACTTTCAATACTTTACCAGTTTTACCTTTATCGTCTCCGGCAATTACTTTAACGGTATCGCCTTTTTTAATGTGCAGTTTTACTTTAGCCACTTTATTTATTATTAAAGCACTTCAGGTGCAAGTGAAACAATCTTCATGAACTGTTTGTCACGTAACTCCCTGGCCACCGGTCCGAAGATACGGGTACCACGGGGTTCATCGTTTGCGTTTAGCAACACACAGCTATTTTCATCGAAGCGGATATACGATCCATCGGGTCTGCGTACTTCTTTCTTCACACGAACTACTACGGCTTTGGAAACGGCACCTTTTTTTACACCGCCACCTGGCATAGCATCCTTTACGCTTACTACGATTTTATCTCCAACGGACGCATAGCGACGGCCTGAGCCACCCAATACGCGTATACAAAGCACTTCGCGTGCACCGCTGTTATCTGCTACTTTTAGTCTTGATTCCTGTTGTACCATCTTACTTCGCTTTTTCTACTATTTCGACCAATCTCCAGCATTTTGTTTTGCTCAGCGGACGCGTTTCCATGATGCGAACGATATCGTTTTCGCCACATTGGTTTGTTTCGTCATGGGCGGTGTATTTCTTGGTCTTTTTGAAATACTTGCCATATTTTGGGTGTTTCACGCTACGTACAACCGCTACCACTATGGTCTTATCCATTTTTGAGCTGGTTACGGTTCCCGTAATTTCTTTCCGTGAATTCCTTGTAGTTTCCATTAGTTATTCTCCTCGTTATTTTTTTTCAAAAACGCTGCCAATTCTGACTGAATGCGGCGACTGTTCAATTCAGTCAACATTCTAGCAATGTTTCTGCGCGTCATGGACAACTTATGAGGTTGATCAATCTGCGACACAGTATTTTGAAACTTCATTTTCTGGTAGCGCTTGCGTTCTTCTTTGTAGGTTGTCGACAGTTCCTTGTTAGACATTCCTTTAACTTCTTCGTTTTTCATAATTATGCCTCCTCAGCGAAATCAGGACGTACAACAAATTTTGTGGTAATCGGCAACTTTTGAGCAGCCAAACGCATACCTTCTTTGGCGATTTCCAGGGGAACTCCACCTACTTCAAACATGATGGTACCGGGTTTTACGGTAGCAACCCAATATTCGGGAGCACCTTTACCTTTACCCATACGTACTTCTGCTGGTTTTTTGGTTACGGGCTTGTCTGGGAAAATCCTGATCCAAACTTGTCCTTCACGCTTTAAATAGCGGGTTAATGCAATACGTGCGGCTTCAATCTGCCTGGAGGTAATCCAATGGGGTTCCAGACACTTAAGGCCAAAATTGCCGAAGTCAACACGGTGTCCACGCGTGGCAACACCTTTAACACGGCCTTTTTGCTGTTTCCTGTATTTGGTTCTTTTAGGGCTAAGCATTGTTAATTTCTTTAATTTTTAGGGTTTGCGTTTACGACGATCTCCTCCTCCACCTGAACGAGGACCACGATCACGGCCACGGTCATCACGACCTTTTCCACCGTCACGCTTTCTTTCAGTATCAACCTGTGGAGCCAAATCCACTTTACCATAGATTTCACCACGGCACAACCATACTTTTATACCAATTTTGCCATAAACAGTTTGTGCTTCAACGATAGCGTAATCAATGTTACTTCTCAAAGTATGCAATGGTGTACGACCATCTTTATACATTTCTGAACGGGCAATTTCACCACCATTCAAACGACCACTGATTCTGATTTTGATACCATCAGCTCCCATTTTCATAGTGCTTTGGATGGCATTTTTCAGGGCACGTTTGTAAGAGAAACGGTTTTCAATCTGCTGGGCGATGTTTTCACCAACCAAACGGGCATCCAGTTCAGGGCGCTTAATTTCGTTGATATTTATTTGAACATCTTTACCGGTGATTTTACGAATCTCCTCACGGATGGTATCTACCTCCTGTCCTCCTCTTCCGATAACAATACCGGGACGAGAAGTATGGATGGTAATGGTAATCCTCTTTAAAGTACGCTCAATAACGACTTTAGCTATACCACCTTTTGGCAGACGAACACGTAAATATTTACGGATTTTTTCATCTTCTACCAGTTTATCTCCGTAATCTTTTCCACCGTACCAGTTTGAGTCCCAGCCGCGGATGATTCCCAGACGTAATCCTATTGGGTTAACCTTTTGTCCCATATTATTTTTTCACCTCGTTACTTTCTTGCTTACTAATCGTGTCAATAACGATGGTAATGTGGTTGCTACGTTTGCGAATGCGGTAACCACGTCCCTGAGGAGCTGTCCTTAAACGCTTCATGGTAACACCACCATCAACCAAAACTGACTTTACATACAAATCGCTGTCTTCGATTCTTTCACCTGAGTTAATCTGGCTCCAGTTCGCTACACCACTGCGGATGAGCTTACTGATGAACAAGGCATACCCAGGTTTTTGGTTCCACTGAAGGATATTCAGTGCACGTTCAACTTTTTGACCACGCACCAGATCAGCTACCATACGCATTTTGCGTGGTGATAGGGGACAGTTTCTCAAAATTGCTTTTGCTTCCATTTTGTTTTTTCTCCCAGATTATTTACCGTGACCTTTGAATGTGCGGGTTGGAGCGAACTCACCCAATTTATGACCTACCATATTCTCGGTTACGTAAACCGGAATAAATTTATTTCCGTTGTGAACAGCGAAAGTATGACCAACAAAATCCGGCAGTATTAAGCTGCGGCGTGACCATGTTTTGATCACGTTTTTCTTGCTGGTATCGTTAAGTACGGTTACTTTACGCATTAACTTATAGTCTACAAAGGGTCCTTTTTTTATTGACCTTGCCATTTCTTTTACTTATTAATTACTGTTCCTCTTACTTTTTCTGCGTTCAATGATCAACCTGCTGGTGGCTTTCTTAGGTGCACGTGTTTTTTGTCCTTGAGAATAAATCAAGTTACGAGACCTGGCCTGACCACCTTTGTTTCTGCCTTCACCACCGCCCATTGGGTGATCCACTGGGTTCATGGCGGTACTTCTGGTACGAGGGCGTATACCCAACCAACGGCTTCTTCCTGCTTTACCTTTGCGCTCCAGGTTGTGCTCGCTATTGCTAACCGAACCTACTGTAGCCAAACAAGCTGAAAGAACCTTTCTCAATTCACCTGAAGGCAATTTGAGGGTTGCATATTTATCTTCACGACCCAACAACTGAGCGTAAGATCCTGCACTGCGGCAAATCTTAGCACCCTGTCCAGGAGCCATTTCAATGTTGTGAATTAAGGAACCCAAAGGAATTTCTGACATTGGCAAAGCATTACCAATTTCAGGAGGAACACCTGGGCCCTGTTCAATTTTTTGTCCTACTTTAATTCCATTAGGCGCAATGATGTAGCGCTTTTCGCCATCACCAAACTGGATTAAGGAAATAAAGGCGCTGCGATTGGGATCGTATTCTACGCTAACTACTTCACCGGCTACACCAAAGTTAGCACGTTTGAAATCGATTAAACGATAACGGCGCTTGTGTCCACCACCGATAAAACGCATGGTCATTCGACCTTGGTTGTTACGTCCACCTGATTTTTTTATAGGAATAATCAGGGATTTCTCCGGCTTATTGGTTGTTATTTCTGCAAAGGAGTTTGCAATATGAAACCGTTGACCGGGCGTTGTTGGTTTTAAACGTTTAACTGCCATGATCAGATATTTTCGTAAAAGTCAATGTTGAAACCTTCTTTTAACGTCACGATGGCCTTTTTATACGCATTGGTATAACCGGAGATCTGACCTGAGCGTTTGTTACGACGACTCTTCCCCCGTGCAATCATTGTGTTTACCGACTGAACTTCTACACCATAGAAATCTTCGACAGCCTTTTTGATTTCATCTTTGGTTGACTTTTTGTCAACGATGAAACCATACTGGCCACGTTTATCCATGATGGCAGTCATTTTCTCGGTAATCAACGGCTTCTTTAGTATCATTGTTTGTTAGATTCTTCTATTTTAGCTATTGCTGTTTCTGTAAGGATAAGTTTACCAGCTTTCAATACTTCAAAGGTATTGATATCTGCTGCCCTCATCACTGTATTACCCTTAATATTCCTACCGCTGAGGTAAATATTCTTGTTGGTATCTGCTGTTACGAACAAAGTACGTCCTGTAACTTTCAATGCGCTCAGGAAACCAATGAACTCAGATGTCTTTGGCGCATTCATGTTAAAGTCTTCAACCACCAGGATGTTATTTTCTTTCGCTTTGTAAGATAACGCACTCAGACGGGCCAAACGCTTCAATTTCTTATTCAATTTGAAAGAATAATCCCTAGGACGTGGACCGTGAATACGACCACCACCAACATAAATACCCGCTTTCAAGCTACCGTGACGGGCTCCACCTGTACCTTTTTGGCGAAACACCTTCCTGGTACTGCGTGAAATTTCTGAACGGTCCTTGGTTTTGTGAGTACCCTGACGCTGATTTGCCTGGAACTGTTTAACGTCCAACCAAATGGCGTGATCATTGGGCTCAATACCGAAGATATCGGTAGACAAGGTTACAGTTCTACCTGTATCAGCACCCTGTTTGTTTACTACATTTATTATCATGTCTTAACGCTCCACTATTACTGTTGAACCATTGTGACCTGGTACTGAACCTTTAACCAAAAGTAAATTTTGATCGGCTACAATACGCAAAACTTGCATGTTAACGGCTTTCACACGACGATTACCCGTTTGGCCGGCCATGCGAATTCCTTTAAATACACGTGCTGGGAAAGAGCAGGCTCCTATCGAACCTGGTGCACGCAGACGGTTGTGCTGACCGTGGGTAGCTTCACCTACACCAGCAAAGCCGTGGCGTTTTACAACACCTTGAAAACCTTTACCTTTTGATGTACCGATGATGTCTACAAACTGTCCTTCTTCAAAGATAGAAACATTGAATACATCGCCCAAGGTAGCAGTTGCTGCTTTATCTAGGTTACGAAATTCAACAATCTTTTTCTTTGGAGAAGTACCTGCTTTTGAACAGTGACCGTTCAGAGCCGCGCTTGCATGTTTTTCTTTCTTATCTCCCCAGGCAACCTGAATGGCATTATATCCATCATTGCTTTGGGTTTTAACCTGCGTAATTACACAGGGACCGGCTTCGATTACCGTACAAGCCACTTTGCGGCCGTTGGCATCAAAGATGCTGGTCATTCCGAGTTTTTTTCCAATCAATCCTTCCATGATTCAAATCACAATTTGATTTCTACTTCTACCCCGCTGGGCAATTCAATTTTCATCAATGCATCTACGGTTTTGGTAGATCCATTGTAAATGTCAATCAGTCGCTGGTAGGTACAATATTGAAATTGTTCCCTAGCTTTCTTGTTCACGTGTGGTGAACGAAGTACTGTGAAAATCTTCTTCCTTGTGGGAAGGGGTACAGGACCACTCACAACGACATCGGTGGTACGCACAGCCTTAACAATTTTCTCAGCGCTTTTGTCAAGCAGGCTGTGATCGAAAGACTTTAATTTTATGCGAATCTTTTGGCTTACCATTTTTCTAATTATTTACTTGTACCATTAACTTTTTTCAAAACCTCATCAGCGATGGCGCGAGGTGTTTCTGCGTAATGGCTGAATTCCATACTTGATGTTGCCCTACCGGAAGTGATGGTACGCAATGTTGTTACATAACCAAACATTTCACTCAAGGGGATTTTTGCTTTCACTACCTGTGAACCAGCGCGTTCGTCGATACCCTCCAGTTGTCCACGGCGGCGGTTAAGGTCACCCATAACATCACCGGTATTTTCTGCAGGTGTAACAACTTCCAGTTTCATGATAGGCTCCAGCAAAACAGGACCGCAGCTTTTTGCAGCATCACGGAAACCGCTACGTGCAGCAATTTCGAAAGACAATGAATCAGAATCCACGGGGTGGAAAGATCCATCAAACAAACGAACTTTCATACGGCTGATCGGATATCCGGCCAAGACACCATTTATCATGGCAGCTTTAAACCCTTTTTCTACAGAAGGAACGAATTCACGGGGGATTGAACCACCAACAATTTCGTTTACAAACTGAAGACCTTCGCCTTGGAAAGATTCATCTGCAGGGCCCAAATCAAATTGAATATCAGCGAACTTACCACGACCACCCGTTTGTTTCTTGTAAACTTCACGGTGGGTGTAAGTGCGGGTGATTGCTTCTTTATAGGCAACCTGGGGAGCACCTTGGTTACATTCTACTTTAAATTCTCTTTTAAGACGGTCAACGATGATTTCAAGGTGTAACTCACCCATACCAGAGATAATGGTTTGGCCAGTATCCTGATCTGTTTGAACCTTAAAGGTAGGATCCTCTTCCGCTAATTTGGAAAGTGCGGTGCCAAGTTTGTCGCTGTCTGCCTGTGTTTTTGGTTCGATAGCCAAACCAATTACCGGATCAGGGAACACCATTGATTCCAATACGATAGGATGTTTCTCATCGCACAGGGTATCTCCGGTCTTAATGTCTTTGAAACCAACGGCAGCACCGATATCTCCAGCACCAAGGCTTTCGATTGAGTTTTGCTTGTTGGCATGCATTTGGAATATGCGGCTGATACGCTCTTTGTTACCACTGCGGGTGTTGAGGACGTAAGAACCAGCATCCAGTTTACCGCTGTATGCACGCATGAAAGCCAGACGGCCAACATAAGGATCAGTAGCGATTTTGAATGCAAGTGCACTGAAAGGTTCGTCGTAAGAAGGCTTACGGGTAATTTCAGCTTCGGTATCTGGGTTGGTACCCTTGATGCTTTCTTTATCAGAAGGGCTTGGCATGAGTTCCATTACCAAATCCAACATGGTTTGAACACCTTTATTCTTGAAAGATGAACCACAAACCATAGGAACGATTTTCATTTCCAGGGTAGCCTGACGAAGTGCGTTCAAGATTTCGCGTTCTGTGATGCTGTTGGGATCTTCAAAGAATTTCTCCATCAGGGTTACATCATAATCAGAAACGGCTTCAAGAAGCTTTTCGCGCCATTCCTGGGCGTCGGCTTCCATATCGGCAGGAATTGGAACAACCTGGTATGTCATACCTTTATCGGTTTCATTCCAAATCATACCGCGGTTGTTGATCAAATCAACTACACCTTTAAAATTGTCTTCAGCACCGATTGGCAACTGGAGTGGCACTGCGTTGCTGCCCAACATTTCCCTAACCTGTGTTACCACATTAAGAAAATCTGCACCGGAACGGTCCATTTTATTTACAAATCCAATACGGGGCACATTGTAATTATTTGCAAGGCGCCAGTTGGTTTCAGACTGAGGCTCTACGCCGTCAACTGCACTGAACAAGAATACCAAACCATCCAAAACGCGCAGAGAGCGGTTTACTTCAACGGTAAAATCCACGTGACCAGGAGTATCAATAATGTTAATATGGTACTCTTTGGTATCGCTGGTAGGAAGTCCGTTTGTGGTAGGGTAGTTCCACTTAACAGTGGTAGCAGCTGAAGTAATGGTAATACCCCTCTCCTGCTCCTGCACCATCCAGTCCATGGTGGCAGCGCCATCATGCACTTCACCGATTTTGTGGTTCACACCTGCATAATAGAGGATGCGTTCGGTGGTGGTGGTTTTGCCGGCATCAATGTGGGCGGCAATTCCTATGTTTCTTGTATATTTAAGGTCGCGTGACATGTAAGTCTGTTGTGTATTCTAGTTATTGCTTGATATTTAGATCCTAAAATGCGAGAATGCTTTGTTAGCCTCAGCCATTTTATGGGTATCTTCTTTCTTTTTAACAGCGGAACCTTCACCACGAGATGCAGCTAGAATTTCACCTGCCAATTTTTCTGCCATCGATTTTTCGTTGCGCTTGCGGGCATATCCTATCATCCATTTCATACCAACAGCTGTGCGGCGGCGGGGAGAAACTTCTGTAGGAATCTGGAAGGTGGAACCACCAACCCTGCGGGCTTTAACTTCAACGGTAGGCATTACATTGTTCAATGCTTTTCTCCAAGTCTCCAATCCGGGTTCATCTGGAACCTTTTTCTCAACGATGGCCAAAGCATCATAAAAAATGCTGTATGCAAGTGATTTCTTGCCGTCATACATCAAACCGTTAACAAAGCGGGTAACGACAGTGTCGCTGAACTTTGGATCTGGTAGCAGGAGGCGTTTTTTAGCGCGTGATTTTCTCATGATTTATTGCTTGCGTGTTCCTGTTAAACGGATTATTTCTTCTTAGGGCGTTTTGTTCCATACTTAGAACGGCGTTGGTTACGACCATCGACACCGGCAGTATCCAGGGCACCGCGCACAATGTGATAACGCACACCAGGAAGATCTTTAACCCTCCCGCCGCGCACCAAGACAATGCTATGCTCTTGAAGGTTGTGACCTTCGCCTGGTATGTAGGCGTTAACTTCTTTACCGTTACTTAAACGAACACGGGCAACTTTACGAAGCGCGGAGTTCGGTTTCTTAGGGGTGGTCGTGTAGACACGAGTGCACACACCCCGGCGTTGGGGGCATGAATCCAGCGCGGGAGACTTACTCTTCCAGAGCGTTTCCTGACGACCTTTGCGTATTAACTGTTGAATAGTAGGCATACTATCTCCTCAAAAAGGGCAGCAAAAATACAGCTATTTTTCCGCAAAATCAACAAGGTGCGTAAAATTTTCTTAAACGAGCTAAACAATGTTAAGTTTGCGTTAAGAAAAAGGGCGAAATTCGCATCAGATTTGAACTTCAGGGACGCAATAAAAAAGATATGGGCAACCACCGTAATCCGCCAAGCGGCTTTTGCATTGTTGATAATGGGGCTTTCCCGCCTTGCATGGGCCCTAATTAATCGTGAAATTTTCACCGAGGCGAATTTTCTTGAAATTATTTATGCTTTTGGGTGGGGTCTTTATTTTGATTTGCCGGTACTCGCTTATTTTTTCATCCCGCTGTGGATCTGGATGTTTGTTTTCCCCGTTTTGGCGCAGCGCAAGCAGTCCATTACCAAAGGACTTTTCACCCTATCTACGCTTCCTTTACTACTATTAAATGGCATAGACACGGCCTATAGCATGGTTTCGGGCCGCAGAAGCGGACCTGAATTGTTTGATTTCATCAAAGATCCGGGCAACAGCAATGCCCTCGGCAGCTATATCCTGGATTTCTGGTGGGCCTTTTTGCTCATTGCGGGTACCTTATATATAGTATATAGGCTAACGCCAAGCAACGGACTACCGCTGATCGTATATTCCAGACACAAGAAAACCAGAACTGGGCTTGCTTTGCTGGGAACAATCTGTTTCTGGAGTATGGCTGCCAGGGGCGGATTCCACCTGAAACCCCTAAGTTCTCTTCATGCGGGATTGTACGTATCTCCGGAGCTGACCCTGCTAACGGTGAGTACGCCTCTCAATATTATTTCTATGCCGGGCGGAGAAAATGTTCCTTCTTTAAACATCATGCAGCTTGATGCAGCTGAAAAAATTGTGAAACCTATATACAAGGCATCTGGTAATACCAAAGTGCAACCTTATAATATAGTACTTATAATTGTAGAGAGCCTTGGCCGGGACTACACCGGTTTTTTAAACAACAAGCCCTACACGCCGTTCCTTGACACCTTCAGCAAGCGGTGTTTAAACTTTCGCTACTGTTATGCCAATGGAACCCGCAGTATAGAGATGGTTCCCAGCATTTTCTGCGGCATGCCGGGACTGATTGAATCTCATTATTTAAACAGCGGATACGCCAATAATAAGATTAACAATGCTTTTGAAGTTTTTCATGAATCAGGATACAGCACCGGTTTTTACCATGGAGCAACCAACGGCACCATGTTTTTTCAAGGTTTTCTGCAGCAAACGGGGCATGTGGATTATTTTGGGCTGAATGAATACCCTAAAAAATGGCGGGATCGAGATTATGACGGGAACTGGGGAATTTATGACGAGCCTTATTTATCCTATTTCCTGTCGGGCTGCGACACGCTGAAGAAGCCATTCTTCAATGCTGTTTTCACTTTGTCATCCCATCACCCCTACCATGTACCAAAACATTTGGACAATCAATTTCCGAAAGGGAAATTACCTATTCATAAAAGTATACGTTACACCGATTATGCGCTAAAGCAGTTTTTTGCTGCGGTACAAAAGCATGCGTGGTTTAACAACACCATTTTCGTAATCACCGGAGACCATACCAGCTATGGCGAAGAAGATTATTTTTATAGCCCAAGCGGTCATTTTGAAATTCCATTGTTGTTTTACGGAAAGCCCATTAAGCCTGGCGTTGTAGACAAAACCGTTTCTCAATGCGATATTGTTCCTACACTCATGGCCATGACCGGCGTTAAAAAACCGATGTTTGGTTTTGGAAAAGACATGCTGGACAGCAACTACAGCGGATACAGCATGCACAAAGAGCGGGGATTGTACTATATAATTAAGTATCCATACGCACTGGGGATTAATACCAATGGCGAGGTAAAAGATTACCACCTGCAATACAGGAACAGGAAAAAACCTTTGATGCTAAAAAAATCAGGACCTACATTTGATTCGTTATCTACCTTATTAAAGGCGCATATTCAGGTTTTCACACACAGGGTACGCAACAATCTATGGTACTCCAAACAACCATAGGCGATGCGGGAGCGTCTTTATGGAACGATATTTGACTAATATAAAATGATGAACCGCACTGGCCTATACCTCTTGGTAATGTTAAGTTTTACCCATGTTTTTGCGCAAATGACGCCTAAGGCGGAAGGCCCAAAAATCGAGTTTGCCGAAAAGCAGCACAATTTTGGTGATATCCGGGAAGACATCAAATTTGCCACCCACCGTTTTTTATTTAAGAACATTGGCAACAAAGATTTGTTCATCAATACGGTGCAAACCAGTTGCGGCTGCACCACTCCCGACTGGACAAGAGACACCATTCATCCGGGGCAGGGTGGATATGTGGATGCGAAGTATGAAACCGTGGGAAGGATAGGTTCTTTTCAAAAGACAATCACCGTATACAGCAACGCTGTTAATTTCCCCTTTGTTCATTTGGATATTTTGGGAAATGTGCAGAAGGAAATCATTGCCAAAGAACCTGAGTATAAAACACCTGGCCAAATCACCTTCAGCACGCCTACCATGAGTTTTAAACCGTTATTTGACCACAAATCAGATACACAGATATTGCGCATAACAAACGGAACTTCTTATACCACACAGTTCAATCCATTGGAAAATCTCCCAGCTTTCTGTACCATATTGGGCATGCCCAAAAGTTTGGAACCCAATGAAACCGCCAAAATAAAGGTAATTCTGGATGGGAAAAAAATAACCGCTTATGGATTTGGGGCTTTTGAGGTTCCTCTTTCAACAGATAACCCCATACAGCCTTATACAG
>CANKVN010000053.1 GCA_947487055.1 Flavobacteriales bacterium | reverse complement strand
CTGTATATCTTATCCAGCTTATCTTTTGGATAACCCTTTGCCAATGCGCCATCCATAAAGGCATCCTTAAGCTGCTCGATGATGGCTTTGTTTTTCTTTCCCATTGCCTTGCGCAATTCATCGGCCTTTCCCTTACTAAAACCTGCAAGCTTTTGGCTCAGCAGCATCACCTGTTCCTGATAAACGGTGATACCATAGGTTTCTTTCAGGTATTCTTCCATTTCCGGCAAGTCAAACTCTACCGGCTTGCGGCCGTGTTTGCGGTCAATAAAGTCAGGAATGTATTTCAACGGACCCGGCCGGTACAAGGCGTTCATGGCAATTAAATCGCCAAACTGTGTGGGCTTCAAATCCCGCATGTATTTCTGCATTCCCGGACTTTCAAACTGAAAAATTGCGCCTGTTTCACCACGTTGGAACAGTTCATAGGTTTTGGTATCGTCCAAAGGAATATTTTCCAGATCTACCGAAACGCCAGTTGTTTCCAGAATCAGCCTTATGGCATCTTTCATGATGGTGAGGGTACTCAACCCCAGAAAATCCATTTTAAGCAAACCTGCTTTTTCAATCTGGTTTACATCATATTGCACCTGCATCCACGGTGAATCTTTGCTGCGGGCAACAGGCACCACATTGTCTATATCTTCCGATGCAATGATGATTCCGCAGGCATGCACCCCGGTTCCCCTTACCGATCCTTCCAGCTTTTCAGCATCTTTCAGCACCTTGGCTTCCGGAGTATTGCCTTTGTAGATGGTTTGCAGCTGCCTAATATTTTCTACTTCCTCGGGTTTCAGGTTGTATTTTTCGTCTTTCGCCAGATCATCGGGTGATTTGTGAAACAGCACTTCAAAATCGAGGCTGCCCGGCACCAGTTTGGCCAAGAAGTCGGTTTGTGGCAGCGGAAGTTCCAGCACCCGGCCCACATCCCTTATCGCAGATTTGGCGGCCATGGTGGAATACGTAATGATTTGCGCTATTCGGCGTTCACCGTATTTTTTGGCCACGTAGTCAATCACCTTGTCGCGCCCCGTATCCTCAAAATCGATGTCCACATCGGGCATGCTCACACGCTCCGGATTGAGGAACCTCTCGAACAGCAAATCGTAGCGCACCGGATCAACATTGGTAATACCCAAACAGTAAGCCACAAGGCTGCCTGCAGCAGAACCACGGCCGGGACCAACCCACACATCCATTTCACGGGCAGCGGTGGTAAAATCCTGCACAATCAAAAAGTATCCGGCAAAACCTGACGAGGTAATGGTATTGAGTTCAAATTCAAGCCTTTCGGTAATTTCTGCCGGCAACATCACTCCATACCTGCGTCTGGCTCCTTCAATCGATAGGTGCCTCAGAAATTCATTCTGATCCGTAAACGGCTCTGGCAAGGTATAGGTAGGCAATACAATATCCCGCGTAAGTGTTGGCGGCGTTATGGTATCCAGCAACAGATTAGTATTGTCTATGGCTTCCGGAATATCGCTGAACAATTGCGACATTTCATCTGTGGTTTTAAAGAAAAATTCTTCATTTGGAAACCCAAACCGATAACCCCTTCCACCTTCTTCGTCTGTTGCCTTTGGCGTGCTTTGCATGGCGCCTGTATTGATGCAAAGAAGGATATCATGCGCATTGGCATCTTTCTTATCGGTATAGTGGCTGTCGTTCGTTGCAATGATTGGAACATTGTATTTCCTGGCAAAGCGAATCAGTGTTTGGTTGATATCTTCCTGCGAAATGCCGGTTCCATCAAGGTTTTTCAACTGGTGGCGTTGCAGCTCAACGTAATAATTTTCACCAAAAATATCCAGCCATTCCAGAAAAACCTTTTCTGCAGCTTCCTCCCCTTTCCACAAAACGGTTTGCGGTACTTCTGCACCAATGCAGCAGGAGGTGGCTATCAGGCCTTCCTTGTATTGCTTAAGCAATGACTTGTCAATGCGGGGATACTTACTGTACATGCCATCCAGGTAACCAAGCGAGCATAATTTTGACAGATTTGCATAGCCTGTTTGATCCTTGGCCAGAATCAACTGGTGGTAACGCTTGTCCTTGGTTCCCTGACCAAAACTCTTTTGAAAGCGATCCTCTACCAGATAAAACTCACAACCGATAATCGGGATTAATCCTTCTTTGGTAACCGCCTGGTAAAAATCAAACGCACCGAACATGTTGCCGTGATCGGTGATGGCCAGCGCAGGCATCCCATCGTTTTTGGCCTTTTTTACCAAACTTTTGATGGTTGCCGCTCCATCGAGAAGCGAGTATTGGGTGTGAACGTGCAGGTGAGAAAACTGGGGCATAATTACATTTTGAGAGAACTTTCGAAATTAGCAAAACCCTGGCTCCGAATGAAGTGGTGTGGAGAACTTGCTCAATTTTATCGCAATACCACAGCAGCGTTGGATACCGGAAAATTGGGCATGTGCATTATCCGCTTCCAAGTTTAAATCCCATTGATTACTTTTGAACCCCATGGGTAAAAACATCAGTGAACTTTCCGGCCGAAAAGGCCTAGAAGAAAACCTATTCGAGCAAATGGGAAGAATTTCCCAGGAGTATAACGATGACAGAACTGCACGTTTAGAGCAGCTGGCTGATGAATTTTTAATAGGAAAAGCCAATGTGTATGGCGCTGCCAGTTTTTATGATTTCACCCGGGAAGAAAACAAGGGAAAAGAAATATACGTGTGTAATGGCAGTGCCTGCATGACCGCAGGAACCCAAAAAGGAATAACATCCAAATTGCAGCAGCATTTTGGAGCCGATAAAGTGGGCGATATGGTTTGCCTTGGCCGTTGCCACGAAAACAGCGCTTTTCATTTCAAGGGACGCAATTATTCAGGAAACGACATCGATTTCCTGGAAAACATTGTTCAAAACAACCATTCCTCCACCGAGAAATACCATCATGGGGCCATTGGAAACCCAATCCTTACCCTTCCCTTTCCGGGTATTGAAACTTTTTACCAACTGTGGAAACAGGCCATCGCCTCCGGAGCCGAAGATTTGCTTAATGAAATCCGTGTGAGCAATGTGCGCGGCCGCGGTGGTGCCGGTTTCCCCATGGCTTTTAAACTGGAAAGTTGCAAAAACACCCCCGGTGATACCAAATTCATTGTTTGCAATGCCGATGAAGGAGATCCAGGTGCTTTCAGCGACCGCTACCTGCTGGAGGAACGAACACACAGTGTGCTTTTGGGTATGATGATTGCCGGCTTTGTGATGGGTGCAAACTGGGGCGTGCTATACATCCGAGGCGAATACCCCGAAGCTGTTGAAATTTGCGAAACAGAAATCAGAAAGCTGCATGCAGCGGGCTATATCGGCAAAAACATCATGGGTAGCGGCTTTGATTTTGACTTCAAGGTAATCAAAGCGCAGGGAGCTTATATCTGCGGTGAAGAAACTGCACTGCTCAGCTCTATCGAAGGGCAGCGGCCTGAAGTACGCGTGAGACCGCCCTTCCCCACCCAGCAAGGCCTTTTCAACAAGCCAACAGTGGTAAATAACGTAGAAACACTGGCTTGCCTGCCATGGATTATTGAACATGGCGGAAAAGCATTTGCTGCCATTGGGCGCGGGAAAAGCACCGGAACCAAACTCATTTCCCTGGATGGTCATTTCAACCGCCCCGGGCTTTATGAGGCAGATATGGGCACACCGCTGCGAACTGTCATCGATGAGCTGGGACAGGGTTTCCGCGTTCCTGTAAAAGCCATGCACATCGGCGGACCCTTGGGTGGACTTGTGCCAGTTGGTAAAATTGATGAGTTAACCCTGGATTTTGAAAGCTTCAACCAGGCTGGATTCCTTTTGGGTCATGCATCTGTGGTGTGCATTCCGCAGGAATATCCCCTCGTTTCTTACATAGAACACTTATTCGCGTTTACCGCTCACGAAAGTTGCGGCAAGTGCTTTCCCTGCAGGATTGGCAGTACCCGTGGCAAAGAAATGTTCCAGAAAGCCCAAAACGAGTCTTATAAAATAGACCGGACGCTGCTCAACGATTTACTCGATACCCTGGAAACGGGTAGCTTGTGTGCATTGGGCGGAGGACTGCCATTGCCAGTAAAAAATGCGCTTCAGTATTTTGGAGATGAACTGGCCGAATATCTGGCTTAGGTTACCTCAAAGAAAATCGACCGGAGAGGTTCGTAAAAACGTTTCCACCGGAATACCCCGGCTGCCCACAATGTAGGTTTTGGCCCCTGGAAATTTTTGCTTAAACTCTAAGGGATTTTTAATCTTTTTATTGAGTATTTTTACTCAACGCATTGAGTATTTTTACAATCTGTTAAATATCAATAAGTTAAAAGGCTTATAAAAGAGCTACCTGGGCTTCCGATTCTGGTTCCCGCCCTGATTATGACCACCACGGTGCGCTGACTTACCTTTAAATCCATGCTTTTTTGGACCTTGGCTAACTTCATTTCCAAGCGGCTTTATCCCTTCAGGATTTGGCATCACCTGTACCTTCATGTCCATCAATTCCTCGATGCGCTTAAATTTCCTCCGGTCGTCCCCATTCACAAAAGTGTAGGCCTCGCCTTTGCTTTCAGCCCTTGCAGTCCGGCCAATACGGTGTATATAATCTTCGGCATCACCCGGCACGTCAAAATTAATGACCATGCCAATATCCTCAATATCAATCCCCCTGGAAAGCACGTCGGTAGCAACCAAAACCGGCAACCGTCGGCTGCGAAAAGCCCTCAGGACCTCTTCACGCTCCTTTTGATCCAGATCGGAATGAATGCTTCGTGCATCCACTTTGGCCCGCATTAAATCGCGCTCCAGTTGCTTTGCTTTGACTTTCGTTCCGGTAAATACGATTACAGATGGCAGCTTCTTTTCATTCAGAATTGAAACAGCCAACGCATTTTTATCATTGTCATTAACCATATAAACCCCTTGGGTAACCCGCTCTGCCGGCTTCGATACCGCCAGACTGATTTCTTTGGGATTATGCAATAACTTGGCTGCAAATGTGCGGATTTTCGGGGGCATGGTAGCAGAAAACATCAGTGTTTGCCTATTTTTCGGTGCTTTACCAATGATTTTTAAAATATCCTCAATAAAGCCCATATCCAGCATGCGGTCGGCTTCATCCAGAATCAGGTGCCTAAGGTGCTCCAGTTTCAAGTTGCCCATATTTAAGTGCGCAATAAGCCTTCCTGGTGTACCAATAATAACATTGGCACCGTGAATTAATGCTTTCTTTTCCTGCTCAAAACTAATGCCGTCTGTGCCACCATAAACAACCTGAGAGGTAATATTGGTGTAGTAGGCAAAGCCCTGAAAGGCCTGGTAAATTTGCAGTGCTAACTCGCGTGTGGGAACAATAACGAGGGTATCTGTATTGGTCGTGGGACTCAGTACCATTTGATTCAGAACCGGCAATAGAAATGCAGCCGTTTTACCCGTTCCTGTTTGGGCACAGCCGATAAGATCGTGGCCCTCTAAAATAATTGGTATGGCTTGCTCCTGAATGGGTGTGGGTTTTTCAAAACCCATATCGTCCAATCCGTCCTGAATATCGTATTCGAAAAGAAAATCGTGAAAATGCAAAATTGTATTGTTCTTCAAAGATAGGCAATAGTAATGTCTCAAACCGTTAACATTGATTAAAAACAATCCACTTGAACAGCCCTGTAGACAGTATCCTCCAAGTGTGAATTGAGATACCAAGGATTTTTTCTAAATTGCACCTGCTAAGCCAATGTAAAAATGAGTTTTGATTTAAAAACCAATTCCTCTCCGATAACGGCGCGTGAAGCCGGAGAATCAAGCGGAACTGCCGGTGGCACCATATCCCCTCGAAACAGGAAACGGATAAAAAAATGGCCTTTATTGATGATGAAGCCCATGAAATAAAGGATGGCGAAACCATTTTGCAATTCGTAAGGCGCATCCATGGCAAAGAACTTGTACCAACACTTTGCGACGCCCCAAACCTGGAGCCTTTTGGCTCCTGCAGGGTTTGCAGCGTAGATGTTGCCCTCACAGAAAATGGAAATTGCAAAAGCGTTGCGAGCTGCCATACGCCTGTTATGCCGGGCAGTTATATCTATCCCAGCAGTGACCGCATTCAAAAACTCAGAAAAAACATCATAGAGCTGGTCCTCACCGATCACCCCCTGGATTGCCTCACCTGTGAGGTAAACAACAACTGTGAATTGCAGGAAGTGGCTGCCAAAGTAGGTGTGCGCAAAGTTCGTTACCCAGAAGGGAAAACCCACCTCGACCGCGAGAAAGACCTCAGCCATCCCTACATGACCAGTGATATGAGCAAATGCATCAATTGCTTTCGTTGTGTTAGGGCCTGCGAAGAAGTTCAGGGCCAGTTCGTGCTCAGCATGGCAGGCCGGGGCTTCGAAAGCCATATTGTAAAAGGCAGTGATGTAAATTTCTTCGAAAGTGACTGCGTTAGCTGCGGTGCGTGCGCACAGGCATGCCCCACCAGCGCCATCAGCGATGTTTTTGAAAGCAAAAGCATTGCCAATACCGAAAAAACCAGAACGATTTGTACCTACTGCGGCGTTGGCTGCAACCTGGATGTGGCAACCGTAAACGGAAAGGTTAAAAGCATTCAGGCCCCATTTGATGCGGAAGTAAACGAAGGACACACCTGCCTTAAAGGACGTTTTGCCTTTGGGTTCTACAACCATCCCGACCGCCTGCGAACCCCATTGGTGCGAAGAAACGGAGAACTGCAACCCGCAACATGGGAAGAAGCTTACGATTATATCGCTTCAGAACTTTCGCGTATTAAAACAACTTACGGCCCAGATTATATTGGAGCCATCAGCAGTGCGCGCTGCACCAACGAGGAAAACTACCTCATGCAGAAATTCGTGAGGGCTGTGGTGGGAACCAACAATATCGACAGCTGTGCACGCGTGTGCCACTCCCCTACAGCTTTGGGCATGCAGCGCACTTTTGGCACCGGTGCAGCCACCAACAGCATCATCGATTTAAAATCCACAGACCTCATTATGGTTATCGGTGCCAATCCCACCGAAGGTCACCCGGTTACAGGAGCCAAACTCAAGCAGTTTGCCATGAAAAAGCCGGCCATTGTGATTGATCCCCGCAGAACAGAACTGGCAAAATATGCCAAATACCACCTGCAATTAAGGCCCGGAACCAACGTAGCATTGCTGAACATGATGTTGTATTACATCATCAGCGAAGGTTTGGAGGATAAAGACTTCATCCAAAACCGCACCGAAGGTTACGAAGAGTTCTGCGAAAAAGTGCTGAAACTCAACCTCGACGAGGCCGAGAAGGTAACGGGTGTGGACCGCAACCTGGTGCGCGAAGCCGCCATGGCCTATGCAAAAGCACCCAATGCAATGAGCTTCCACGGACTGGGTGTAACCGAACATTCACTCGGAACCTTCACGGTAATGCAAATTGCCGATCTGGCCATGATTACCGGAAATATTGGCAGGCGTGGTGTGGGTGTAAATCCATTGCGCGGACAAAACAATGTGCAAGGCGCAGCCGATATGGGTTGCCAGCCCCACCAGGGAGCAGGCTACCTGGATGTAACCATCCCCGAAAACCACAAAAAATACGAAGCATTTTATGGCGCCAAACTGCCGGATTATGTTGGCTACAAGATACCGCAGATGTACGATGCTGCAATTGCCGGAAAATTCAAAGCCCTTTGGCTAATGGGCGAAGATGTTGTTCAAACCGACCCCAACACCCACCATGTGAAAGCAGCTCTGGAGCAAATGGACCTTATCGTGGTGCAGGAAATATTCATGACAGAAACCGCTAAAATGGCCCACGTGGTTCTGCCCGCGGCTTCCTTCCTTGAAAAAAGCGGAACATTCACCAATGGTGAACGCCGCATTCAGCGTGTTCAGCAAGTAGTAGAGCCACTGAAGGGAACCAAACCCGATGGCCAGATCATGGTGGAAATCATGAACCATATGGGATATGCA
Organism: Flavobacteriales bacterium; assembly: GCA_947487055.1. GTDB lineage: Bacteria > Bacteroidota > Bacteroidia > NS11-12g > UBA955 > RGEC01. The sequence goes on along the minus strand of CANKVN010000053.1, from coordinate 8,057 downwards.
CAGCCCGCCTACCACCCGGATACCATGCTGCAGGAGATTTCGCAGATTGTGCCCTTCTTTGCCGGCGTAAAATGGAATGAACTGGGAGAAAACGGAAAACAATGGCCGGTGGCAGCGGATGGCAGTGATACAGAAATATTGCACACCGATTCGTTTAAGCGTGGTAAAGGCAAATTTATTGCTGCCGAATGGCGCGAAACCAACGAAATCGTAAAGCACGGACAGGAGTTTCCCTACATCATCACCACCAACCGCGAGCTGGAGCATTACAACAACGGCACCATGACGCGCAGAACCGGCAATGTAAAAATCCTTACCGAAGACGTTTTGCTTATACATCCTGAAGATGCAGCCCGCCACGAGATCCAATCCGGAGATATGGTCTGCGTTATCAGTGCCAGAGGAAAAGTAGACATCAAGGCCAAAATCACGGATGATGTTAAACCCGGCGTATTCTCAAGCACCTTTCACTTCCCCGAAATTGCCATGAACAATATCACCAGTTCGGAGTGCGACACCGATGCCATGTGCCCGGAATATAAGGTTGTGGCCTGCACCATCCGCAAAAGCAAAGGGCAGTATAAGGAACAGCCTGCAGTGGATTTGGTGTGAGGGGCATATTAAATAACTGAATTAGCCGTGTAGCTTTATAGTAATCCAAGCTATTTTATAGGAAGTTTTTACTTTACGGTCCACTCACCGTAAACATTGGTAATAACCACACATATGATTAATGGATTTATAGTCGACATTCACAATGAAACTGGAATTGAATACGAAATTCCAATGTTCCTTAATTTCCCCTTACCGGTTGGATTTACCATAATGTCCCACAATAGCAACTATGATTATCAATCGTTGCATTTAATGGCAAAAAGCCAGGGTTTTAAGGGGAGTGGGTTTAAAACCACATTCACAACAAAGGTTAAAATTTTCAATAAAAACCAAATACAAGAAATAGAAATTGAGAATTTTCATACGGATACCAAGATTGTAATTGATGGCTTTGAAAATTACATTTCCATTGTCATTCCGCCATTTGCTAAGGGCTTATTTCAACTCATGCCATACTTTGAGTAAATAATAAGCGAAAAACCACCCTTCGGCAAGCTCAGGATGACAGTTTGGGTACTTAACGATTAAACGAATAAACAATTACACTAATAAACCATTAAACAATCCCCCCTCAACTCTTTATCTTCCCCCCACTCCCAGCGGGCTTAATACCGGGGAATGCACCCTTGCTGCTACCCGAACGTGTTGGTCTGCTGCTACCGCCCGAGGGGCGATTTCGCGGTTGTGTTTCAATTTCGCTTTTACCGCCTTCTTGTTGTGCCGGTGCTGTTGGTGAAACGCTGCGGATATTGGCTGGGTAAACCCTACGGATATTGGTTGGAGAAATCTTTTTACCTGCACTGTCGCAGTTGCAAGGGCACATGGGCAATTCTTTCCAGGTGTTGCTGCTGCTGTCGAAGTACTGATAAGTGGGCTGGGTGTAAATATATTGCGGCTCGCGGTAGGTAGTTTGGGTGTTTGTGGCAGGCTCATAGTTTTCATCATCACCAAGGTTAAACAACACCCCAAATTTCAGCTGATAATATTCCGGACTCACACTTTTTTTCACCATATTATAACTCAGCCCGTTGAAGGTACTTTTGTCCAGATCTATAATTTTAACATTGCTGCCACTCATCCAGTCAAACCGGGCATCCAGAGACACCACATCCGAAATGCGCCAGCGTAAACCGGCTCCGGCACCGGTCATAAAACTCATGGACGTAGCTGCATTAATCAGGTCGCTACTTTCTGTATTGGCCAAAGGAATGTAGCTCTGCACCTTTTGGTTGGTGCTGTAAAACCTCGGTCCTGCGAAGAAATTCACATAAGGAATCAATTTGTATCGGGCATATTCTATGTGGCCGCGGGCAAAAAAGTCCATGCTGAAGGTGCTGAGCCTTGTCCAGCCGCTGTCGCCGTTGTTGGTATTCAACTGCACATTGGTTTTGTTGCCTTTGCCATAAAACTGCATGCCCCAGTCAAGGCCCAAATACCCGCCAAAAGGCGACGGCTTCAGCAAATTCCGGCTCATTAACTGAATATTAAATCCGGCATTATAGCGGTTGCTGTCTTTAAGGGCGGGCGTAACTGCCTCCTGCCAGGTATAGTGTATACCTATGAATCCGTCGCGGTAAGTATAATCGCTTCTTTTAACTTCAGGCTTTGCCGCAGAATCTGAAGCCACCGGTAAAAATTCGACTTGCTTATACCCTCCAGACCCCGTCATCAGTAATGCTGAAGCGGTGAAAATTGAAATTATACCCATTTTTGATTGTGAATGTACCTTTAATACAGCAACTATTGCTCCAACCCCCATAAGTAACCAGCAAGAAAGAGGAAAAAATACCATCAAATTATTACAGGGGCATTTGCATTAACTTTGCGAACATTATCCAAACCATGGAACTAAACGCCTTGAATGCCTTAAGCCCTATCGATGGTCGCTACCATAACAGTACCCAGCATTTATCTCCTTATTTTTCCGAAAGCGGACTTATCAAATACCGCATCAGGATTGAAGTAGCTTATTTGTTGGCTTTGGCAGAACTTCCGGTTCCCGGTGTTGATTTTGAATTGTTACTCAAACACAAAGAAACCCTGAATGCATGGTCCTTAAACCTGCCTGAAACAGCCGTTTTGCGTGCAAAGGAAATAGAAAAAACCACCAACCACGATGTAAAGGCCGTGGAATATGTGGTAAAAGAACATTTGGATTCCGTTGGACTTGGCAGTTACAGGGAATGGGTACATTTCGGCCTAACCAGCCAAGACATCAACAACACCGCCATTCCACTCTGCATGAAAGAAGGCCTGGAGCAGGTTATGCTGCCGGCGCTTGCTTCCGTACTCGAACATTTAAAACAAATGGCAGAGGAATGGAAAGACGTATCCATGCTTGCCAAAACCCACGGTCAGCCGGCATCTCCTACCCGCTTGGGCAAAGAATTACTGGTTTTTGCAGAGCGCCTTCAGGCACAAATACAGCAAATCAAACAAGTGCCCTACAGTGCAAAATTTGGTGGTGCCACCGGCAATTTCAATGCGCATCATGTGGCTTACCCGGCCATTGCATGGGACCAGTTTGCACGCAATTTCGTAAACCATGATCTGGGGCTGAACCGCAGCAACATCACCACCCAAATAGAGCATTACGATAACCTTGCAGCCATGTGCGATGCCTGGAAACGCATCAATACCATCCTCATAGATTTTAGCCGCGATGTGTGGAGCTACATCAGCATGGAATATTTTAAACAGAAAATCAAAGCCGGTGAAGTAGGAAGCAGCGCCATGCCACACAAGGTTAACCCCATTGATTTTGAAAACGCAGAAGGAAACCTGGGAATGGCCAATGCCGTTTTCGAACACCTTTCTGCCAAATTACCCATAAGCAGGCTGCAGCGCGATCTCACAGACAGCACCGTCCTCAGGAATTTGGGTGTTCCGTTTGCACACACCCTCATCGGTCTCAAAAGCCTAAAACGCGGAATGGATAAGCTTATCCTCAACCAAACCGCCATCGATGCCGATCTGGAAAACAACTGGGCCGTTGTGGCCGAAGCCATCCAAACCATATTGCGCAGGGAAAACTATCCCAATCCCTACGAGGCCTTGAAGGAACTCACCCGGAAAAACGAGAAAATGAATCAGGCATCTTTTTCTCAATTTATAGATACACTTGCCGTAAGCGATACCATAAAAAATGAACTTAAAGCAATTACTCCGTTTAATTATACAGGTATTCGCATGGATTTGGATTAGTATCTGGAACTTTTTTACACGTAAAGTTGTAAAAAAACGGATCAAACAAATAACCATTTTCACCTCAGTATGCCTGCTGTTGCTGCTAGGTGCATGGTTGTTTTTCAGAAACAGCGTTCTGGATAAGGCATGGAAACAAGCCCAACAAAAACTGGAACAAAAAGGCTACACCCTGCAATGCAAGGAGAAAGGCTTCGAGGGTTTATTTACCGTTGCCTTCAGCAACCTGCAATTACAACAAAAGGAATCTGTTTTATTCAGCAGCCAAAGAACTGCACTTTCTGTGGATTTATGGAACAGCATCTGGAATGGCCCTACCATTGGCAGTATTGAGTTAAAACAAACCCGTATTTCTGCCATCAACGACAAAAATGGTTGCAATTACTGCGGATTAATTGAACGAAATACCCGTAAAAAACAATCCAAAGACCCGTTGGTACAGCGAATGTTCTCCCTGGTTAAAGGTGCGCTGGCGAAAATTCCAGGAACCATTACCCTTGCAGACTTCAACGCCTATTACCGCGATAGCAGCAACCAAATTGGGGTGGAAATACCCATGGCCGTTTATGATGGCGATGATATTCAGGGCACCCTCAGGATTGCGGAAAACGACCACAAAAACGGATTCCTGCTGTCAGGGGTATTGGATCGGGGCGACATCACCGGCAAATTGCTCATAAAACCCGAAAACAAATCCTGGGCCGAGTTACCATTCCTTAAGCGGATTTTTGGCGTTAGCGCAGGGTTTGGCCTCGCTGATTTTACCCTGGATAAATTTGACATGAACGGCGGCATTTTGAATATCGAAGCCAGCGGAAAGGTTGAACGGGTTACGGTAAACGATAAGCGGCTCGCCGATACCAATGTTATTGTCAGGGAATGTAAAGGAACCTTGATAGCCAACCTGGGAAAAGATTTTGTTGAGATTGACAGCAACACCAAACTAAGTCTTAATAAGATAAACACGTTTCTCTATGCACGCGCGGCCATGGGAAAAGAAAAAGTATTCGACCTGAAATTTAAATCAGAGCGTATTGCTGCCAATGATTTTTTCAATTCTTTACCGGAGGGCATGTTTCATCACCTCGAAAGCATCAAAGCATCCGGTGAACTGGAATACGAAATGGCGGTTCACCTGGAAGATAAAAAGCCTTTTGACTGCACCTTCTACAGCAGTTTAAAGCCCTACAACTTCAAAATAACCAGCATGGGCAACACCGATTTAGAAAAAATGAACCGTGCCTTTAAGCATACATTCTATGAACGTGGAAAACCCGTAAGAAGTTTTATGGTTGGACCATCCAATCCTTCATTTACCCCATTAGATCAAATCCCGGAGATTATTCAAAAGGCGGTAATGACCGGTGAAGACCCTGCTTTTTTCAGCCACAACGGATTTTATGCCGAAGCAATACGGCAGAGTATCGCCCAAAACTATGTGCGCAAAAGGTTTGCTCGCGGTGGCAGCACCATCTCCATGCAGCTGGTGAAAAATGTATTTTTAAGCCGTAAAAAAACCCTGGCTCGCAAGGCAGAAGAAATTCTGATTGTTTGGCTCATTGAAAGCCAAAAAATAACATCCAAATCGCGCATGCTGGAAGTGTACCTTAATATCATTGAATGGGGCCCCGGGGTTTTTGGTATTGGTGAGGCTTCACAATTTTATTTCACCAAATCACCGGCAGGTTTAGAGCCTTTGGAATGCGCTTTTCTGGCCAGCATTGTGCCCATGCCCAAAAGCTATGCGTATTTTCTGGATAGTGCAGGTTATGTATCCAAAAAGAACTGGAATTTTGTTGCCATACGCAACAACATGATTAAACGTGGGGACATTTCTGAATCCGACACCGCAAGTTTCAATGTTAAAATTACAGGACCCGCCATTCGGGGATTAAGGCGCGCCAAAGTAAAAGACAGCAGCATCAGCCAGGAGAATGAGTTGTTGCTGGATTTAGGGCAATAAAAAAATCCCGCCTTTGGCGGGATTTAAGCTTCTTGCAAATATAAGATTAGTGCCTGTCGCCACCTTCTGGCCTAGGACGTGCTTCACTCACCGTGATTTCACGGTTGTTGAATGAATACCCGTTCAGGTTTTCAATTGCTTTTCTCGCTTCGTCATCATTTGTCATTTCTACGAAACCAAAGCCTTTGCTTCGGCCCGAGATACGGTCCATGATGATTTTTGCCGAGGATACCTCCCCGATTTCTTCGAACAGTGCTTTCAGGTCATTATCCCTAGTTGCGTAGCTCAGATTTCCGATGTAAAGATTCATAATAAAATCAAATTCAATACCAAAGGTGATACTTAATTTTCACATATCCTAACTTTTTTTTATTTTTTTTCAATTATACCCGCTACTGCCCCATCAAAAAAACTGAAAAACGCTGTCAATACGTCAATATCTTTTCTCCCGCGAAATGGCCAAATGCGCCAATTTGACTTATTTCTCTGGATATGTCGAACATCATACCTGCCATTATTTCAGCAATGCTAACTTGGAAAACAATTTGATAAACAATAATCAATGAATTTACAGAATTTCACCATCAAGGCACAGGAAACCATCGCAAAAGCCCAGCAAATGGTTATTGCAGACGGACAACAACGTATCGAAAATGAGCATTTTCTAAAAGCAATGATTGCAGAAGACCCCGAAATGTGGCAGTTTATTGTTGGAAAACTGGGTGTTAATGGTAAGCGAATCGAAGATGCAATCAATGCCATAGTCGTATCTAAAAGCATGCCCAAGGTAGAAGGTGGACAGGTTTACCTCTCCAAAGAATTCACTGCTGCCGTTGCTTACGCGGAAAAAGCCATGCGTGAAATGGGCGACGAATACATCACCAACGAGCACATGCTGATTGGCATTATGGAAGGCAAAGACACTGCCTCCAATGTATTGAAAGATGGCGGTTTCAAACGCAACGAGCTCATTAAAGCGATAAAAGAGCTGCGTGGAGGCGCCAAAGTAACCAGCGAAACAGCCGAAAATCAGTTTAATGCGCTTAAAAAATATGCCATCAACCTCAATGAAATGGCACGTTCCGGAAAACTGGACCCTGTTATTGGCCGCGATGATGAAATAAGGCGAGTGTTACAGATACTGAGCCGCAGAACCAAAAACAACCCGGTATTGATTGGGGAACCCGGTGTGGGAAAAACAGCCATTGCCGAAGGCTTGGCGCACCGCATCATCCGTGGTGATGTGCCGGAAAACCTGAAAACAAAGGTTATTTACAACCTCGATATGGGCGCGCTGATTGCAGGTGCCAAATACAAAGGCGAGTTTGAAGAAAGGCTTAAATCAGTGGTGAAAGAAGTCACCAGCAGTTCGGGGGAAGTTGTTCTGTTTATCGATGAAATACACACCCTTGTTGGTGCAGGACGCAGCGAAGGTGCCATGGATGCAGCCAATATCCTGAAACCAGCCCTTGCCCGTGGCGAATTGCGTGCTATCGGTGCCACTACCCTTGCCGAATACCAAAAGTATATAGAAACCGACAAAGCCCTGGAACGCCGTTTTCAGAAAGTGATGGTGGAAGAACCCGATACCCAGGAAGCCATCAGTATCCTGAGGGGATTGAAAGAAAAGTATGAAGTACACCATCAGGTGCGCATCAAGGATGAGGCCATCATTGCCTCCGTGGAAATGAGCCAGCGCTACATCAATGATCGCTTTCTGCCCGATAAAGCCATTGACCTTCTGGACGAAGCTGCCAGCAAACTGAGGCTTGAGATGAACAGCGTTCCTGAAGACCTGGACGAACTGAACCGAAAAATCATGCAGCTGGAAATTGAGCGCGAAGCAATCAAACGCGAAAATGACCTAAGCAAACTTTCCCGACTAAATGAAGAAATTGCCAACCTCAGCGAAGAGCGAAACAGCCTGAATGCCCAATGGCAAAACGAAAAAGCGGTATTGAACCAAATACAGGAGAAAAAAGAATTAATTGAGCAATACCGCGTAGAGGCTGAACAAGCCGAACGTGAAGGCCATTATGGAAGGGTAGCTGAATTGCGCTATGGGCTAATCAAGCAGGCCGAGGAGGAATTGTTTGCCCTAAGTGTGAAGATGGGCAATGGCGACCGCAAAAGCATGGTTAAGCAGGAAGTGGATGCCGAAGACATTGCCGATGTTGTTAGCAAATGGACGGGAATTCCGGTTTCTAAAATGCTGCAAAGCGAACGCGAAAAACTGTTGCTCCTGGAAAAAGAACTGCACAGGCGGGTTGTGGGA
>CANKVN010000052.1 GCA_947487055.1 Flavobacteriales bacterium | reverse complement strand
CATGGTAGGTATTATTGCACGTCTCCCAATTGCATTGTTCTCGGAATTTGCCTTTGCAGGTCAACGTGCAAGCTTTATCCTGTTCATTATTGAATTGCTGGTATGGGCGTTTGTAATTCTGGGTGTGATTTTGCTGACCCAAGGTACCCGAAAAATTACCATTAATTATGCCAAACGTGTTGTTGGAAACAGACAATATGGTGGTGTAAGGCAATACCTTCCCATTAAAATTCTGGCAGCGGGTGTTATGCCAATCATTTTTGCTCAGGCTATCTTGTTCCTTCCAGCAACCATTGCAGGCTTCTACGATCAAGGTGGAGTACCTGGCTGGTTAATGAGCCTTACCAATCCAACAAGCTTTGCTCACAATGGCCTGATGGTATTCCTGATAGTATTGTTCACCTACTTCTATACCGCTATTATTTTTAACCCGGTTCAAATGGCCGATGATATGAAACGCAATAATGGTTTCATACCCGGAATTAAACCTGGAAAGCAAACAGCTAATTTTATTGATGATATCATCTCTAGAATTACACTACCCGGAGCAATCTTTATATCTTTGGTTGCAGTGATGCCGGTAATGGCTGGAGCTTTAGGTGTAAATCAAGAGTTTAGTCAGTTCTTTGGAGGAACAAGTTTGCTGATTTTGGTGGGTGTTGTATTGGATACCCTCCAGCAAATTGATAGTTATTTGCTAATGAGGAAGTACGACGGACTCATGAGCAGCGGGCGTTTAAAGGGTAGAATGACAGGTAATTCACCCCAAGTTGAATATTAACAAAAAAATCACTATTTTTGCAGCCCTTTTGAAATGCCAAAGCAAGACGCGATAAAACAAGATGGATTAATAACCGAAGCATTGTCCAACGCAATGTTTAGGGTTAAACTCCAAAACGGACATGAGATTATCGCGACGATATCGGGAAAAATGAGAATGCACTATATCCGAATTCTACCAGGTGATAGGGTTCAAGTGGAGATGTCTCCATACGACCTTACCCGTGGAAGGATATCCTATAGATACAAGTAAGATATGAAAGTTAGAACATCAGTAAAGAAACGCAGTGTAGACTGTAAGATCGTTCGCCGAAAAGGGAAGGTGTACGTTATTAACAAAAAGAACCCTAAATACAAGCAAAGACAAGGTTAATACAAAATGGCCAGGATAGCAGGTATAGATTTACCCAAAAACAAAAGAGGTGTTATAGGACTTACCTATATTTTTGGTATTGGCAATAGCACCGCCGAAAAAATTCTTGATTCTTCAGGCATCAGCCGCGAGAAGAAAGTAAATGAATGGGATGATGACGATCTTTCAAAGATTCGTACATACATCAGCAGCAGCCTTAAAACCGAGGGTGAACTCCGCAGCGAAACACAATTGAACATCAAACGTTTGATGGACATTGGTTGTTATCGTGGATTGCGTCACCGTAAAGGATTGCCTGTTCGCGGACAACGTACCAGCACCAACGCACGTACCAGAAAAGGTAAGCGTAAAACTGTTGCCGGTAAAAAGAAGGCCACCAAATAATTGATTGAGTAGAAATGGCAACTAAAAAAGTAACCAAAAAGAAAGTTAAAGTTGATCCGATGGGTCAAGTGCATATTCATGCAACTTTCAACAATATTATCGTATCGGTAACCAATACGGAAGGACAGGTTATTTCCTGGTCTTCAGCCGGTAAGATGGGCTTCAGGGGTTCAAAAAAGAATACTCCTTATGCAGCTCAAATGGCATCTCTGGATTGTGCAAAGTCCGCCTATGATTCAGGTTTGCGCAAAGTAGATGTTTTTGTTAAAGGCCCAGGAGGCGGTAGGGATAGCGCTATTCGTAACCTACAAACCGTAGGTATTGAGGTTCTTTCCATCACCGATATCACTCCTATGCCTCACAACGGATGCAGACCTCCTAAGCGCCGTAGGGTTTAATCGTTAATTAATAAAAGAAAATTTAAATGGCAAGATATATAGGTCCAACATCCAAAGTCGCCCGTCGTTTCCGTGAGCCTATTTTCGGTCGCGACAAGGCACTTGAAAAGAAAAACTACGGTCCAGGCCAACATGGCAATAGCCGTAGAAGGCCAAAGCTTTCTGAATACGCTATTCAGCTGGCTGAAAAACAAAAAGCAAAATACACCTACGGTTTGCTCGAAAAACAGTTTAGAAACCTGTTTAAAAAAGCGGCAGCCAAAAAAGGTATTACAGGGGAAAACCTGCTTAAATTCTTAGAAGCACGCTTAGACAACACTGTCTTCCGTCTTGGAATTGCGCCAACCCGTCGCGCAGCGCGTCAGTTGGTAGGCCATTGCCATATTTTGGTAAATGGTGAAGTAGTTAACATTCCTAGTTATCACATGCGCCCCGGAGATGTTGTTAGTGTTCGTGAACGCAGTAAGTCCTTGGAAGTAATTGCCGATGCAACCGGTAACACTCGCAAGCGTTTTAACTGGCTGGAGTGGGATGGTAGTGAACTTTCGGGCAAATTCATAGGCTATCCAGAGCGCTCGGAAATTCCTGAAAATATCAAGGAACAGCTGATTGTGGAATTGTACTCAAAATAAACCTTTTAATTAAACAGAAAAAATGGGAGTTATTCCTTTTCAAAAACCAAATAAGGTGGTCATGAATAAAGCCACCGATTTTCACGGGGTCTTCGAATTTTCACCTCTTGAAAAAGGCTATGGTGTTACCATTGGTAATGCTATGCGCCGCATATTGCTTTCATCACTGGAAGGATATGCCATTACATCGGTTAAATTTCAAGGTGTAGACCACGAATTCACCACCATCAAAGGTGTTGTTGAAGACGTTCTCGAAATCATCCTGAATTTGAAGCAGGTTCGTTTTAAGGCGAATTCTGCAACCGACGATAACGAAAAAATATTCATTAGCCTAAAAGGCAAAGATCAGTTCATGGCCGGTGATATAGGTAGGTACACCAACTCCTTTACCATTCTAAATCCTGAAATGATTGTATGCAACCTTGAACCTACTGTTAACCTCGAATTGGAGTTGACTGTTGGTAAAGGACGTGGCTATGTGCCTGCAGAAGAGAACAAGGTGAAAGATGCTCCTATTGGCTTAATTGCAACCGATAGTATCTTTACGCCAATCCGTAACGTTAAATACAGCGTTGAGGATTTTCGTGTGGAACAAAGAACAGATTATGAAAAGTTAATCTTAGAGGTAACCTCAGATGGAAGCATTCATCCCGAAGAAGCCTTGAAAGAAGCGGCCAAAATCTTGATTCAACATTTTGTATTGTTCAGTGATGAAAACATCATGCCTGAATCTAAAGCCAGCAAGGCAGTTGAGGAAGTTGATGAAGGGTACTTGCAAATGCGCAAAATCCTGAAAACACCATTGGCTGATTTGGATTTGTCAGTTCGTGCTTACAATTGCTTGAAAGCCGCTGAAATCAAAACCCTTGGCGAATTGGTTGGTTACCACATCGATGATTTGTTGAAATTCCGCAATTTCGGTAAAAAATCACTGTCTGAATTGGAAGAGTTTGTTCGTGACAAAGGCCTTCACTTCGGTATGGATATCAGTAAGTATAATTTGAACGACGACTAACAGCAATGAGACACGGGAAAAAAGTAAATCATTTAGGACGTACCGCACCACACCGCAAGGCGTTGATGGCGAATATGGCTTCGTCCTTGATAATACACAAACGAATTACCACTACAGTTGCTAAGGCAAAAGCCCTTAGGACCTATGTGGAACCTTTAATAACAAAAGGTAAAGATGCTACTACGCACAACCAAAGAACAGTTTTTGCATATTTGAAAGATAAAGATGCAGTTAAGGAATTGTTTAATGTAGTTGGCGGTAAAGTAGCTACTCGCCAGGGTGGATACACCCGTATTTTGAAATTGGGTAATCGTATGGGTGACAACGCCGAAATGGCTTTCATCGAGCTGGTTGATTTCAATGAACATTTTGCAGGTTTTGGTGAAGACAAAAAAGACGCCAAGAAAACCCGCCGTGGTCGCAGCAAAGCCACTGGTGAGAAAACAGAAACGACCAAAACAGCTAAAACAACGGTGGTAACTCCGGTTGTTGAAGATGCGGTAGTTGAAGAAACCATCATCAGTGAAGCACCTGCAGTAGAGAATGCAGAAACAGTTGTTGTAGAAACCGCTGAAAATACTGCGGTAGAAAACAACGAAGAATCTGCAGAAACAGCAGCTGAAAGCGAAGAAGCCAAACCTGAATAAACATCTTTAGATAATCAATAAAAAAGCACCTCAAGGGTGCTTTTTTTATTGATATTGCTGTATCACCCTGGTTATTTCCTGTGCAGGAATTACACCGGATTTTCTGTAACACTGTTTTCCGGATTTATACAGTATTAGTGTCGGCACTCCACTGATGTTTAGCTGGCTGGCCAATTGCTGATTGCGGTCAACGTCCACTTTGATGATGGTTACTGAATCCCCCAGTTCTCTTTTTACCTGATCTAATATAGGAGCCATCGTTTTGCATGGTCCGCACCAAGTAGCGTGAAAATCAATAAGTACAGGTGTTTCACTGGCTATTATTTCCTGAAATGATTTGGCATTACTCATGGTTATAATTTGTTTTTAAGGCCTAACCAGCCACCTCCATTGTGTACAGTAAATCCAGCTTTTTTTAATAAGGAAGCCGCGGATGCACTTCTCATTCCGGATGCACAGCAGGTTATGACTGGTATTTCCTTCTTTAAGGAGCTCATTTTCTGAGGCAAATCTTGTAGTGAGATATTTTTGGATTTGGCTATATGGCCTGATTTATATTCCGCTGCTGTCCTTACATCTATAATGATTGCTCCTTGACTAATTAATTCAGCAAAATCAGGTTTTGCGGATTTTTTGCCGAATAATAATGATATGATTCCCATGATTTTATTTATTCAAATTAACAATAGATACGTTAAAAACGATTGTATTAAGGTTTAGATCATTTCGGATTATTTATAAATTGATACCTATTTCACTCAATATGTGGTCTGCCTTGCCAACATATTTTAATACAAACAACACATAACGGATATCACAACCAATACTACGACTGTATCGATCATTCCATGCATAATCATTAATGGTAGCGGTGAAGGAACGATCAAAATTTACCCCGATTAAGTTACCTTCAGCATCCAAAACGGCACTGCCACTATTGCCACCTGTAGTGTCCAGATTATATAGGAATGCTACAACCACTTCTCCGGTTTCTTTGTCCTTAAATACGCTTGGAATTTCCTTGATTTTTAAGTTATCGGCAACCGAAGAAGGCAAACGATAATCAGGTGCTGTATTTGCTTTCTCAAAAACACCATTTAATGTGGTATAAGGCAAATGGATTTCTGCATCATTGGGTTTATATCGTTTAATATAGCCATAGGTGAAACGTAAAGTACTGTTTGCATCCGGAATAAACTGACCTTGTTTATAGGCTTGTTTCATCTCCAGATAAACAGGCATAATTGCTTTTATTTGCTGATCTATCTGGTTCCACTGGGTTTCCAATCCTATCGCTTCAGGCTCTAATTCGTCATAAAGTTTTGTAAAATGGCTTTGGTAGTTAAGCAGTGCTTCGGGTTTTTTACGCAATGCTTTAAACACGTAGCCTGTATCTAATAATTTATCTTTAGACAAATGTTCTGAAATCCAACCCCCAAGGTCCATTTTGCCGTTGCTTGCTATTTTGGTGTGTTTTCCTTTGTTTATTTTTAACAATAATTCTTTAAGAACCATTATCTCCAAATTGCGGTCAACTATGGTATATTCTTGAAATATGGCCTTTGTGAAATCTGATACTATTTTTTGTTTTTGCTCTTTTTGGGTAGCTTTTTGGTAAACTTTTCGGTATTGCCTGATGGTTTGTGCCGCGTAGAAGGGTGCTGAATTATTTGTAAGAAACATATAGCTGTAGCGTTGATCAGCGATAGCTGTTTTTAGTTTCCATAATTCCTGTAAGCGGGGAATGACATTCTTCTGTTCATCTTTACTCAACTGCTGCATGGCTTCTTCATCCTGTTGTTTTTCTGCCAACAAATTTGTCCGCTTTAAGCCCTGCATTTTACCACGGTAATTTTTTTCTACGTTTTCCAGGCTTTGAATCTCTTTTGCGAAAGCTAAAAATTTAGCATCATTTCCTTCACTAAGGTTTTTCATTTGTTTAATATACCAACCATACCATTGCTGGATGATGGGCAACTGTTTTTCCTGCTGGAACTTCAAATAAGGAGCACTTTCATGCCTGAATGTACGTCCAGGATATCCCATTATAAATATGAAATCTCCCTCCTTTGTGCCATTCGCATTGATTTTCAAATGCTTTTTTGGCTGATAGGGTACATTGTTCTTGCTGTATTTGGCAGGTTTTCCGTCTGGGCCAACGTATGCCCTTACCATACTGAAATCGCCATTGTGCCTCGGCCATTCCCAATTATCAAGATCACCGCCGAATTGTCCAATGGTTACCGGTGGCGCATAAACTATCCTTACGTCTGGTATCAACAGGTACCTGAACAGCATATAGCTTCTGCCAACGAACATTTCTGAAATTTCTATTGACAGGTCAGGAGATTTTTGTCTTTCAAGTTCAATGGTGGTCTTAATGTTCCCCGCAATTTTTGCTGCCCGGTCTGCGGCATTCATATTGCTGCTCACACCTTCTAAAACCTGTGCAGAAACATCCTCAAAGGATTGGGTAATCCTGCAGGGCATTTGAATTGGCAACTCTTGATTTTTGGTTCCCGCAACAAATCCATTTTCCAAATAGTTATTGGAAGCAGTGCTTAAATCAGCAACTCCTCCATAAACACAGTGATGGTTGGTGATAATCAGGCCTTCTGAAGAAATAAATGAACCCGAACACCCGCCAACTTTTACAAGCGCATTGGCCAGAGATACTTCGCCCGGGGCAAAGAGCTGCTTTGTGGTAAGCCTCAACCCGGCTTTCTGCAGGGATGTTTCATCCAGGTAATTCAAAGGGAACATTCCCTCATCCGCTTTGTGGCTGCTGGAAATAATGCCAATAAACAGCAGTGCAATTGTAGGCATTAGCGCCCTTTTCGATAACATTTTAAATGCTTTCATTCTGATTGCAAATGTAAAGTTTAGGTTGGGTGAATGCACACATGCGTTTAACTTTGCGCGGGTATGGGATTTAAGGTGCTTTTTTTGCTGGGGTTTATGTTGCTGGTTGCAATAGGGTTAATGGTGGATTTGGGTTTAGTTGGCAAAAGCCAAAAGCAACTTTCCTTTAAACAGGCACTATGGCGCACCCTGTTCTGGATTGCTGCCGGCCTGCTTTTTTCCCTGATGATTTATGGATTTCACCATCAATTGCATCAGCTTCATTCAGTTGCAGATTATCAGCAATTCAAAACCACCTATTTGAGTAATTTTATCCTTTTTGATAATATAGATAAATGCCAATCATCCTTTGCCAAAGAATCGGTTATCAATTATATAACGGGCTATTTTGTGGAATATTCCTTAAGTATAGACAACCTGTTTGTGATGATGCTTATTTTCAAATCTTTTGGTGTGGACACACAGGACCAGAAAAGGATATTGGTATGGGGTGTTATTGGTGCCGTGCTGATGCGGTTTCTGTTTATTTTCATCGGCGGCATGCTGGTACGGGAGTTTCATTGGGTAATGTACCTTTTTGGGGTGTTTCTGCTCTACACGGGAATTAAAATATTATTCTCTGGAGGCGGGGAAGAAACCGTAGATACAGATAACCACCCGGTAGTGAAATGGGTTTCTAAAATATTCAAGGTAAGCAAGAATGATTCACAAGGGAAGTTTTTTGTTCGCGAGAATGGAAAGCGCATGGTTTCAGTATTGTTTGTTGTTTTAATTATGGTTGAGGTTACCGATGTTTTGTTTGCAGTAGACAGTGTGCCGGCTATTTTTGGCATTACAAGGGATCCATACATAGTATTTTTCTCCAATATCTTTGCCATTATGGGATTAAGGAGTTTATTCTTCTTGCTTGGACACAGCATGAAAAGCCTGAGTACATTACAGTACGGCCTTTCATTGATTTTGATGTTTATTGGCGCAAAAATGATTTTTCAACGTCAATTAAATGCTGTTGGATTCCACGAAGTCCACTCTCTGCTGGTTCTTGGAGGTATTTTGCTGCTAACCTATATTTCCTCCTTTCTGTTTCCTAAAAAATCTTTGGATTAGTTTAGGTACACAATTTACCCACATAGTCTTCTAATTTGATTTGATTATACGAAATTTGACCCCTTGAAGTGAGTTCAGTAAAAATCCCCGCAATCCTAATGCTGCAAGATGGCAGTGTCTTTAAAGGAACCGCCATTGGAAAAATCGGCACAACAACCGGCGAAATCTGTTTTAATACTGGTATGACCGGATATCAGGAAGTATTTACAGATCCTTCCTATACCCGGCAAATATTGATAATGACCAATGATCATATTGGCAATTATGGTGTTCGGCAGGAAGAAGTAGAAAGTGAAGGCATCAAGATTGCCGGACTCGTTTGCAAGAAATTCTCGCAACAGTTTTCCCGTAAAATGGATGCTTTCAGTTTGGATTCCTATTTTACCGATAACAATCTGGTGGGTATTGCAGATGTAGACACAAGGCAGATTGTTCGTCATATCCGTGAAACTGGTGCCATGAACGCCATAATCAGCAGTGAAATTCATGATTTAGATGTTTTAAAAGTAAGATTGTCTGAATGCCCTGACATGTCAGGCCTGGAGCTGGCCAGTTCAGTAACCAGCGAATCTTTTCATACCGTTGGCAATCCAGATTCACCATATAGGGTTGCTTTACTGGATTATGGCAGCAAAAAAAATATTGCACGTTGTCTTGAAGAAAGAAACTGTTATTTAGGAATATTCCCTGCAAAAACGGCTGCAAGTGAAGTGTTGCAATGGAAACCCGATGGGGTAATGATCAGCAATGGTCCCGGAGATCCTGCCAGCATGGACTATGCCATAGAATGCGTTAAGCAAATTGTGGAAGCTGGAGTACCCACTTTCGGTATTTGTTTGGGTCACCAGTTATTGTCGCTAGCCAGTGGATTGTCTACCTATAAAATGCACCACGGTCACAGGGGGCTAAATCACCCGGTTAAAAATTTAATCACAGGCAGAAGCGAGATTACCAGCCAAAACCATGGTTTTGCAGTAAACTACGATGAGGCCAGATCAGAAACTGTGCAATTAACCCACTTAAACCTAAACGATAATAGCGTAGAAGGAATAGCGCGAACCGATAAACCTGCATTCAGTGTCCAATATCATCCCGAGGCATCGCCAGGTCCGCACGATTCTATGTACTTGTTCGATAATTTTATTGAACTAATTAAAAAACATTCAAAATAAACCATGAGCGCAATAACCCATATTCATGCCCGCCAGATTCTTGATTCACGCGGCAATCCTACTGTTGAAGCTGAAGTTTTTACTGAAGACGGTGGTTTTGGCCGTGCAGCTGTTCCCAGCGGTGCAAGCACAGGTATTCATGAAGCTGCCGAATTACGGGATGGAGACAAGGCCGTATTTCTCGGAAAGGGCGTACTCAACGCAGTTGATAATGTAAACAACATCATTGCTGATGCCCTTGAAGGCGTGGAGATAACCTCACAAAATGAAATAGACCAGGCCATGCTGGATTTAGACGGCACTTCCAATAAATCTAAACTTGGCGCCAATGCAATATTGGCGGTCTCTTTGGCTGCGGCCCATGCTGCTGCCGATGAATTGGGAATACCTTTATACAGGTAGATCGGTGGAACCAATGCGAACATTCTACCGGTTCCAATGATGAATATCCTGAATGGTGGCGCTCATGCCGATAATAAAATAGATTTTCAGGAATTTATGGTTATGCCTGTGAAAGCGGAAACTTTTTCGCATGCATTGCAAATGGGCGTTGAAGTATTTCACCACCTCAAAACAGTACTGAAATCAAAAGGATATAGCACCAATGTTGGTGACGAAGGAGGCTTTGCCCCAAATATCCAAAGCAATGAAGAAGCAATAGAAACAGTTCTCATGGCTATTGAAAAGGCAGGTTACAAGCCTGGTGTAGATATGTACATCGCCATGGATGCTGCTACCAGTGAGCTGTACAACGAAACTGAGAAGGTTTATATTTTCAAAAAATACGATGGACGCCGTTTTTCCAGCGAAGAAATGGTCGATTATTGGGCGCAGTGGTGTTCCAAATATCCGATAATCAGCATTGAGGATGGTTGTGCTGAAGATGACTGGAACGGTTGGAAAAAACTTACCGAGCGTTTGGGGTCCAAAATCCAGTTGGTTGGCGATGACTTGTTTGTTACCAATGTAAACAGATTGCAGCGAGGTATCGATGAGCATATTGCCAATTCAATTTTGGTGAAGGTGAACCAAATCGGCAGCTTAACCGAAACCTTGAATGCCATTCAGCTTGCAACCCGCAACAAATACACCAATGTCATGAGCCACAGAAGCGGCGAAACCGAAGATGCAACAATAGCAGATTTGGCCGTAGCCATGAACAGTGGTCAAATAAAAACAGGAAGTGCCAGCCGCAGCGATCGCATGGCTAAGTATAACCAACTGATCCGGATTGAGGAAGAATTGGGTGCCTCAGCACAATATGGTGGGTTGATTTTTCCTTTTGCCTGAAACCCATTGGGGTGACATTTATCACCAGCTGTTCAGGTAATTGATTTACCTTTTTATTTTGTAAAGCCAAAAGAGCTTTACTTGAAACAGAAGGATAACCCATACCAAAAGGAAGAATTATTTCGGTACCTTATATATTCCGGTGTTTGCTGGTTGATGGTCATTGTTGGGGTTTGCTCAACCTGGGGAAATACTGTTTCAGGAATGTACTGGATTACCCAATCGATTTTGGTATCCCTAGGATTAAATTTAAGCAGCGCTGTTGTAATGAAAACACGCAATCTGCGCAAGTCCCAATAGGGTTTACTTCACTTCCTTTTTATTCTTTTGCTCAATATTGCTTATTTTTGCATTCTTAGTCAATGCCTATGTTGCTTGAATTGCAAATATTAGCCCTTGCTGTGTTGGCCTATTTATTGGGTTCCATTCCCAGTGCCGTTTGGGTAGGGGAGGCTTTTTATGGTATTGACGTGCGCGATCATGGAAGCGGCAATTCAGGCGCTACCAATACTTTCAGGGTTCTGGGTAAAAAAGCAGGCTCAGGTGTGCTTGCCATGGATGTGCTTAAAGGATTCACCGCAGCATGTCTGGTGTGTTTTTTGCCGGAAATCAATCCGATTTTAAACAAAACCTGGTTCATCAATGTGCAATTGCTTTTTGGCCTTAGTGCCGTGATTGGGCATTTATTTCCCATTTTTGCCGGATTCAAGGGAGGAAAAGGTATTGCTACGTTGTTTGGAATGTTGATTGCCATTCACTGGCTGTCAGCCGCAATTTGCGTTCTGATTTTTATTTCCATCCTCTTTCTGACCCGCTTCGTGAGCTTAAGCAGTATTGCTGCAGCCATCGTATTTCCCGTTTCATTAATATGGATATTTAAACGCCATGAGCCTTTGTTCATCGCGTTTGGGATATGTGCGGCCCTGATGGTAGTGCTTACCCACAGGAAAAATATTCACCGTTTGCTAAACGGAAATGAAAACAAAGCCCGTCTTTTACGAAAACATTTCAAGCATTAATTAATATAGCATAATTTACGAAATGGCCAATACCCACCTTTCCCCGGAATCGTTAAGTGCAGTTTTGCCAGACAGCCAATGGGCAGTGGTACTGTATAATGATGAGGTAAATACCTTTGATTGGGTCATAGAATGCCTTGTTAAATATTGTGACCACAATGAGTATCAGGCCGAGCAATGCGCTTGGTTTGTGCATTATAAAGGTAAATATGCAGTAAAGCATGGTGGCCTGGAAGACCTGTTGCCCATTTGTTCTGTTCTTTGTGAACAAGGGCTTTCCGCAAAATTGGAACAATAATTATGAATAAAGTATTTGCCAATGCAGCAGAAGCCATCCATGATATTAAGGATGGTGATGTTTTAATGCTGGGTGGTTTTGGATTGTGTGGCATTCCCGAAAACTGCATATCTGCCCTGGTGCAAAAAGGGGTGAAAGAACTAACCTGCATTTCCAACAATGCCGGCGTTGATGATTTTGGCATCGGACTGCTACTTAACAGTAAGCAGGTTAAAAAAATGGTTAGCTCCTATGTTGGAGAAAATGAAGAGTTTGAGCGTCAGCTGCTGTCAGGTGAATTGGAAGTTGAACTGATTCCACAAGGGACCTTGGCCGAAAGGTGCAGAGCCGCAGGTGCCGGTATTCCTGCATTTTTCACACCGGCTGGCGTAGGCACAGAGGTTGCTGAAGGTAAAGAATCCCGCCTCTTTAATGGGAAGACCTACCTGATGGAGTATGCTTTCGATTCCAACTTTGCAATTGTTAAGGCCTGGAAAGGCGATACACATGGTAACCTGATGTTTAAAGAAACAGCAAGGAATTTCAACCCTATGATGGCCATGGCTGGTAAAATTACCATTGCTGAAGTTGAGGAATTGGTTCCTGCAGGCGAATTAGACCCTGACCAAATCCATACGCCGGGAATTTTTGTGCACCGGATTTTTGAAGGGGTGAACTACGAAAAACGAATTGAACAAAGAACAACCAGTCCACGTTCATGAAACCACAATGGGTTTTAGCAACCAATAATCTCCATAAACTGGAGGAAGTTAGGGCAATTCTTGAACATAAAATAGACATCTTGTCATTATCAGACATTGGATGTGAGGCGAATCCCATAGAAAATGGAAGTACATTTTCGGCAAATGCCTTTATCAAAGCCAAAGAGATATCCTTATATACAGACCTGCCGGTTTTGGCCGATGATTCCGGATTGTGTGTCAATGCACTTAATGGAAGTCCCGGCGTAACAAGTGCCAGATACGCCGGCGATAATGCCTCCGATTCCGAAAATGTGATAAAACTGTTATCAGAATTATCTGGAACAACGGACCGCTCCGCCTATTTCACAACCTCTCTCTGCCTATTAATCCCCGGTTCGCAGCCACAATTCTTCGAAGGTTTTATCCATGGTGCAATTGCTGAAGTACCTTCAGGCAGCAATGGTTTTGGTTACGATCCTGTATTTATACCGGCTGGAGGACTTAATACCTTTGCCGAAATGACTGCCTCGGAAAAGAATGCCAATAGCCATAGGGCAGATGCGCTGCAGCAACTATTTCTGAAATTATTTGTTTCATAAAGGTGATTCAGCCCAGCTTCATTCCCCTGTATCCCTTTGAAAAACTCCATTATGATTTGCCGGAAGACCGCATTGCCGTGCATCCCCTGCCTCAGCGAGACCATTCAAAATTACTAATCTACCAAGGTGGAACAATTCAGGATTCCCATTTTTATGATATTCCCGGGTATTTGCCTACACCATCCTTGTTGGTGGGCAACAATACCAAGGTAATACCGGCGAGATTACAATTTGAAAATGCCAATGGAAACACCATAGAGATTTTCCTCCTGGAGCCATTAACCCCCGAACAAACAATATGGACCGCCATGGTAGGCAACCGCCGCAAGTTTAAAGAAGGGGAGAAGCTGGAACAAACAGGAATATACGATTCTCAAACAGTTGCTTTGCAGGTGGCTTGGGAATCACGCCACGATAATAAGATAAGACTAACTCCGTTGGGGGGGATAACTGTGCCGGAGGCATTGCAGCTTTTTGGGAAGGTACCGCTTCCTCCATATATAAAGAGGGAGTTAACAGCGGATGACATCAATAGGTATCAAACAGTATTTGCAGAAGTAGAGGGTGCTGTGGCTGCACCAACTGCGTCACTCCATTTTACAGAAGAGGTTATTGCCAAACTTATTGAAAAGGGAATTGAACAACAATACCTGACATTGCATGTTGGTGCCGGCACTTTTAAACCAGTAACCGCAGATAATGCTGCAAATCATGAGATGCATAAAGAAAGGTTTCAGGTTAATTCAGCTTTGTTGCATGCGTTAATAGCCAGATTAGATGCCGGAGAAAACATTATTGCTACAGGAACTACCACCATGCGGGTACTGGAAAGCCTGCATTATGTAGGTGAAAGAATCCATGCCGGCAAAGCGAATCCCACAGAAATTTCCGCCGATTCAGGATTTGATCCCGAAAATCATAACCTGACAATAAGGGAATCTCTCGATGCTGTTCTCCGTTATTCGGAAAAAAATGGAGGGGTAATCAATGGGAATACAGCAATTTTCATACTGCCGGGGTTCAGATTTAGGCTTTGTTCGGGGTTAATAACCAACTTTCATCAGCCGGGTTCCACCCTGATTGCCCTGGTAGCAGCCTTTACTGGCGAAGATTGGCGGAATGTTTATGCTCATGCGTTAAAAAAAGATTACCGCTTCCTGAGTTATGGCGATTCATCTTTGTTGCATGGGGTTCAAAGCGGTTTAAGTTATTGATTTATAAATGTTTCAAAGGCCATGAAATAAGCGGTTTACATGAGATAACCAGCCTTGAATTAGGGTTACATCAGGCGAAAAAAGGAGGTTTATGAAAAATAAATGAAAAAAAACTGGCGTATATTAAGCTAGTGTCAAAAATAATCTTACCTTTGCACCCCGTTCTGGTAGGAAATAAAGACAACGACAAAAGAAGAGGAAAAAATATTTTAAATTTTTCTTGACTTTTAAAAAAATCGTCGTACTTTTGCAGCCCCATTAGGGAAAACAAAATGAAATAAATCAACCAAAGGGTTGAATTTATAAAGTTCTTTGAAAGATTGGTAAGGAATAGCGAGCCGCCCAAAATACTTTGGGAAAGTCGGGAATCAAACATCTTTTACTATGGAGAGTTTGATCCTGGCTCAGGATGAACGCTAGCGGCAGGCCTAATACATGCAAGTCGAGGGGTAAATATTGTAGCAATACGATATGAGACCGGCGCACGGGTGCGTAACACGTATGCAACCTACCTTTTACTGGGGTATAGCTCCGAGAAATCGGAATTAATCCCCCATAACACTGCGAGAGGGCATCTTCTAGCAGTTAAAGCTCCGGCGGTAAAAGATGGGCATGCGGTACATTAGCTAGTTGGTGAGGTAATGGCTCACCAAGGCTACGATGTATAGGGGGTCTGAGAGGATGATCCCCCACACTGGTACTGAGACACGGACCAGACTCCTACGGGAGGCAGCAGTAGGGAATATTGGTCAATGGACGCAAGTCTGAACCAGCCATGCCGCGTGCAGGATGACAGCCCTATGGGTCGTAAACTGCTTTTATAAGGGAAGAAACCCCTGGATGCGTCCGGGGCTGACGGTACCTTATGAATAAGGATCGGCTAACTTCGTGCCAGCAGCCGCGGTAAGACGAAGGATCCAAGCGTTGTCCGGATTTACTGGGTTTAAAGGGTGCGTAGGCGGGGTGCTAAGTCAGTGGTGAAAGCCCGCAGCTCAACTGCGGAACTGCCATTGAAACTGGCACTCTTGAATACGGTGGAGGTAGATGGAATGTAACATGTAGCGGTGAAATGCTTAGATATGTTACAGAACACCGATTGCGAAGGCAGTCTGCTACACCGTGATTGACGCTGAGGCACGAAAGCGTGGGGAGCAAACAGGATTAGATACCCTGGTAGTCCACGCCCTAAACGTTGATTACTCGCTGTTGGCGATACACTGTCAGCGGCTAAGCGAAAGCGTTAAGTAATCCACCTGGGAAGTACGTTCGCAAGAATGAAACTCAAAGGAATTGACGGGGGCCCGCACAAGCGGAGGAGCATGTGGTTTAATTCGATGATACGCGAGGAACCTTACCTGGGCTTAAATGTCAGGCGATCGCTGCCGAAAGGCGGCTTCCCTTCGGGGCGACTGGCAAGGTGCTGCATGGCTGTCGTCAGCTCGTGCCGTGAGGTGTTGGGTTAAGTCCCGCAACGAGCGCAACCCCTATCTTTAGTTGCTAGCAGGTAATGCTGAGGACTCTAAAGAAACTGCCTACGTAAGTAGTGAGGAAGGCGGGGACGACGTCAAGTCATCATGGCCCTTACGTCCAGGGCTACACACGTGCTACAATGGCCGGTACAATGAGATGCCACTTGGCAACAAGGCGCTAACCTCAAAAAACCGGTCTCAGTTCGGATCGGGGTCTGCAACTCGACCCCGTGAAGCTGGATTCGCTAGTAATCGGATATCAGCAATGATCCGGTGAATACGTTCGCGGGCCTTGTACACACCGCCCGTCAAGCCATGGGAGTTA
>CANKVN010000051.1 GCA_947487055.1 Flavobacteriales bacterium | reverse complement strand
ATTATTATCCAACCAATGATTTGGTAACCGCCCCAGAAATCATTTTCTTTTGGGTTGCCCGAATGATCATGGCCGGATATGAGTATCAGGATAAAATGCCGTTCAAGAACGTCTATTTTACCGGTATTGTGCGCGATAAACAACGCAGAAAAATGAGCAAAAGCCTTGGCAACAGTCCGGATCCACTGGATCTTATTGCCAAATATGGTGCAGATGGCGTGCGCATGGGAATGTTGCTTTGTTCGCCTGCAGGAAATGATATTTTGTTTGATGAATCGCAGGTGGAGCAGGGAAGGAACTTCTGCAATAAAATATGGAATGCCTACCGTTTGGTAGCGGGATGGAATGTGGATGAGGCTTTATCGGCAAGACCCAATGAAACCCAATCCATACAGTGGTTTAACCAGCGTGCTGATGCTGTTGTGGCAGATATGGAAAAGGCATTTGATGAATTCCGGTTAAACGATGCCCTAATGGCGCTATACAAGCTTATATGGGACGATTTTTGCGCGGTATTGCTGGAGGCAGTGAAGCCACCATACGGAGAAAATATGAGCAAGGAAACGGTGGTCCAGGTGCGTTTGGCATTTGACAAGGTGCTAAGACTGTTGCATCCGTTTATGCCATTTATTACGGAAGAGTTACACCATGTGTTGCATGCCAACAATCCCGGAAAACCATGCATAATTGAGCATTACCCGAAATCGGAGGGACTACCCATACCATCGGAGCTACCGCTTGTTCTGGTTACGGAAATCCGCATGATTAGGAATGCCAAGGGAATTTCACCGAAAGAAACCCTTGAAGTTGTGCTCCTGACCGATGACGAAGCATTTATGCAAAAACAGGCCATGATTGAAAAGCTGGCCAATATTCACCTGCACATCAATGCGGAAAAACCGGATACCGCTGTGGCAGTTCTGGTGGGAACATCTCAGGCATTTATTCAACTATCGATTGCCGTAGATGCGGAAGCCGAACGCAAGCGCATACAGGAGGAAATTGAATACCTTGAGGGTTTCATGAGGAGCGTGGATGCAAAACTGAGCAATGAAAAGTTTGTGGCCAATGCCAAACCGGATATTGTGGAACGCGAGCGTCAGAAAAAAGCAGATGCAGCAGATAAGATTAAATCCCTCGAACTGCAGAAACAGTCGCTTTAATCAGTTTTTGCGGGTTTTTACCTTTTGAATGTGGTATTCACCCAGCTGATTGCCCATTATTTTCCCGTTTTCTATGGCATCTATGAAGTGAATGCCGCCATATAACCGGCTCATGCAGGCTTCGTTGGCGGCCTCCCGGAAGTTGTTGAATTTCCTGACTCCCAAACCAAACTCCATTTCTGTGCTGTCTATAAAAGCATAGTTTCCAAACATAGACGTAAGCAAGGTGGCTGCTGATGAGCTAACAACGCTGTGGCCGCTTGGGTATTCGGGAAATGCGGGCGTTTGAATGGGCGGAACCCAACTGCTGTCTATCAGCCTGCGAATGGCGGTTTCCGGACGTAAATATTCGGTGCGGTATTTGGTATCCCAGCAAACAATAAAAGCATCAAAAATAACCGCACTTAAGCGTGCAAAACCTTCTGCTGTTTGTATTAAGCTGTATTTCTTTTGCCTGGCTACATGGCTGAATATTCCTAACCAGTGGCCTGTGGGAGAGACTTTTAACTGGTTGATAGTGGCATGACCGTAATGAATAAAGGTGTTTGGATTATCGTCCCAATATTTGGCAATGGTTAAAAAGGAGCTATCCTGTGTTTTGTTTTGTTCATAGACTTGCTTGGTTATATTATAAAACCTGCTGTTCTTATTGGTACTGTATTTTTCCGGATCAGGAATTTTTATGTAAGAGGCGGCTGGAACTACCGATGTGCGAACTTTGTTCCAGTTGGGTTCTACAGCGTCGCCAAATTCCGGAAGGGTAGGTTCCCATTTTCCGGGCTCGTGTTTTACCAGGTAAAAATCTTTGCCACGGGTTTGGAGAAAACTGTCTTTCTTAGCCCAGGCAACGATAGCTGCGCCTACAGAATCTCCATAATTTATGGAATTCTGGTATTGGTCTTTCGGTAATTGACTTTTATACCAATCCAGTTTTCTTGTTCTAAAATTAATGATACTATCCTCCTTGTAAACCAGCTTTTGGCTTGCATAGGTATGAGCGCAAAGTGCGATTAGATCTAGGCAGTAGCCTCTAGCGGTATCGGGTTTGGGCGGAGAAACAAATCCATGCATTTGTCCTGATAGGGAATTGTATTCCTTAAAAAAGGGCACCAACGACTCGTATGCGGCAATACTTGCATAGAAGTAGCGCCTGCCACCCACAGGAGCGGAAACGTGATCTACAACAACCGCATTTTGCACTGCAGCATTGCATTCAGAAAGTATGTTGTTGTTTAGAATAACTTTGCCTGTATTTGGTTTGGAGCAGGCGGCTATGGAAAGAACAGCGAAATAGAACAAGTGGCTTGATTTCATACATTGCGAAAATAGGGTGTCAAGCTGCTAATTTCAAGCATAATGATAAATTACAATGCATAAAAAAAAGCGGCACTTAGCCGCTTTATATTGTATTGAAACAATGATTATTCTTGGTCTTCGAGAATGATGCCAGATTCGCTTTTGAATGGTGATGCCACCAACACTACGGATTTAAGGCGTTTGATAGTTTGAACCCTGCGGTTTGATCTTGCTCTGATTTTTGCTTCTTTGCGCTTAAGTCTGGTAACTCCCATGGCTTTGATTTTTAAGGGTGCAAATATATGGTTTTATTTTCAATTATCAAAGCTTCTTTCCATATACATCAATAAACTGCACAGATTTTACATTTTCATCCATCCATACACCGGGTCTGGAAGCAGATAAATACCCCCAGCCGTAGTTCATGTTTTCCATCCTGTTGCCTCCATTTTTCAGGGAAACCAAGGCTTTTGCCGCTTTTGCAGGAGCTGCCAGAAACTTCAGGTTTCGTTTTGTGAGCCTAAATGCCTTGGCAGCAGCCTTATTTTGTGTAGCAATCAATCCGAGTGATTTTCCCGGTATATCGAGCCAAACCAGCGATTTGGCATCGCCTGGAACCATAAAGCCATTTTCAACCCCTGATTTAAACTGAAATGATTTACCGTTGTTGTTCATCAGCACAAAGCCATTGAAAGCGTCATCCCTGCCATGTTGAACCCTTGGAGCATCGCTGTTGCCAACCCCAATAATGTCCAGAAAACCATTGCCATCCACATCGGCAGTGGTTATTCCATATATAGGACCTGACTGTGCCAATCGGGGAAGGGGCTCTATACCAAATGCGCCGCCATTATTTCTCAGGAGCAAGCTATTGAATTCCGAAGCACGCATGCTGTTTTTCTGCAGGTTTTCGGCACCAAAGATTTCCTGAACTGTTTTACCTGCAAATTCAGAATAGGTGGTAAATTTCTTATTCATGAACAGGGGATAGGCTTCGCCCATTTCATCCAACTGGTAAATGGGATATTCCTTTCGGTCTTTGGTATAAGAAAGCCAAAAATCGGTATTGCCATTTTTATCCAGATCGGCCCAGTAAATTTTTAGGTTGTTTTCGGCCGTAGGCTGAAAAAAGGAATTGTAACCCTTGTTGCCTGCGATAATATCCAAATCTTCGTCATTGTCAATATCCACTGCCATAAGGCTGTTGTACCATCCCGGGATTTCAACGGTTCCTGCTTCCCCGGTCTGATTTACCAGCTTGCTGCCATTATTAGCCAGAAATGCTATGGGCATCCACTCTCCGGAAACAATCAAATCCATTTTGTTATCGTTGTTGTAATCGGCAAACACTGCAGCGCAAATCATACCCGGCTGGTACAAATCGGGGGCAGCAAACTCCGTTACATCCACAAAAGCGCCCTTGTTGTTTTGCAACAGGTAACTGCGGATACCAACTTCAGGATAGAAGCCCGGTTTCAACCTACCGCCAACAAACAAATCCAAATCCCCATCGCCGTCAATATCGCCGGCTGCCACGCAGGCTCCGCTGCTTATTAGATCAGGCAGGGCATTGGTTTTTTCCGAAAAATTACCCTTTCCGTCATTGATGTATAGGCGGTGTTTGTAGGCTGGATTTGGGAATCCATACTCACTACCGCCCGCCGACAGATATACATCATTATCGCCATCGGCATCGGCATCAAATATCAAACATCCCAGCACGTCCACATTGTTCATGCTTGTCCAAGGCTGAGAGTTGCCCTGTCGCAGTTTACCATCGGGTGTTTGCAGGTATAGCCTGGTTCCGTTGCTTTCCCTGGCGTTGGTAATCAACAAATCGGTAAGGCCATCTCCATTTACATCGCCGGTTGCAGAACCGGGACCCTGCATGGTATAGCGGTGGGGCAGTAATGGTTCCCTTTTAAAGTCGGGGTTGTCTCCATCGGTATGGATAAAATCAAGTCCAATGGCCTTGGTCATGTCCTCAAAAACCATTTCATTTTTGATGCTGAAATCCCATTTGCCACCTGCATTTTTTTCATCAACCTCCAAAACCTGGTTTGATTTAACCGAAGGCAAAGTTTGAAACTTGCCATTGGGCCATATAACCGTTAATTTCTTCACAGACGACAAATCACCAAGGCCAATATGCAAAAGTGGCTCTGTAGCGCTCTGATAGCCTCTGGATTGCTGCATTTCCATAATCTGCTGCCCCGAATCTGTTTCTACCAGAAATTTGCAGCCAATACCGAACCGGTTATTTTCTTTTCCGCCTTTGCATTTAACCCTCAAATAATTCTTTTCCGGGCCCACGTTTTTGTAAACATGCACCAAATCTCCCTGGTTGCAGATCACAAGATCCAGCTTTCCATCACTGTTTAAATCTGCATAAGTGGAACCGGAACTCAGGGTTGGTTCATCCAGCCCCCATTGCTGTGTAACGTTGCTAAACCGATAATTGCCCATGTTTTTGTAGGCGTAATTGGTTAGTTTTTCGAATGGCAGTTTTTCCAGAATTTCTTTGTGCGAAACATCCTGTTTGAGTTGTTTTGCTTTGCGATCCTGAAACAACATAAAATCCATATTGGTTACATCGCGGTAGTATCCATTGGTGATGAATAGATCGGTATTTCCGTCGTTGTCATAGTCTGCAAACAATGGGCTCCAGCTCCAGTCGGTGCGGGCAATTCCATTCAGATAAGCCAAATCGGAAAAGTGTCCGTTAAAATTGGTTTGCAAAGCATTGTGCATGTATTGATAACCATAGCCATTGCGCAAAGCTGTGGTGAAGAAATCATACTTCTTGGGACCGGCAAGCAAACCAAAACGGCGGGGATCTTCAGGCAGCATATCTACCGTAAGTAAATCCATCCAACCATCTTTATTGTAATCGGCGGCATCTGCCCCCATGCTGTTGTTGCTGCTGTGTTTGAAGTAGGTGCTAAATTCGTTTTTGAACGTTCCGTCACCGTTGTTGATGTAGTAATAATCGGGAACATGGTAGTCGTTACACACATACAAATCCACTAAACCATCACGGTTAAAATCTGATGCTGTGGCGCTCAAGCAATATCCCATGGCTTTAACACCGGCCTGCTCGCTTATATCAGTAAATTTGCTACCATCATTGCGAAACAGGTGTTGCTGACTGATTTCATCCATATGAAGTGAAGGGGTGAAACGCGTTGCGATGTCGGCAAAAAAACGATCGGCATGGTTACCAAGATACATGTCCATGTCGCCATCATTGTCCATATCGAAAAAAGTAGCACAGGTTGCATTTCCAGGATCATCTACACCCCATGCTGCTGCTTTTTCTGTAAACGTAAGGTTGCCATTATTGATAAAAAGCAGGTTGCGCTTTCGGTCTCTGTTCTTGGAAGGTCCGCTTCTGCAGATGTAAATATCCTGAAATCCGTCATTATTCACATCCACAAGGCTTACGCCACTCATCCAGTATTGTGTTTTCAATCCCGATTTTTGGGTAATATCTTCGAATTTGAAGTCACCTTTATTCAAATAAATGGCCGCAGGTTTTTCGTTACCGGTGAAAATCAGTTCGGGTAAACCATCATTGTTCAAATCCCCGGCTGCAACGCCATTGCCATTGAAAAGGTAATGGTAGGTAAACTGGTTTAATGAATCGTTTTCCGGAATGGTGTTTACAAAGTTTATTCCCGTTTCTTCGGGCTTGGTAAGTTCAAAAATAACATCACCATCCTGACCATCCTTCTTTCCGCAAGATTGAACCGCCAGTAAAACGAGCAGACTTAAGCCTGTCACTGCAAAACGCAAAGAAAATCCCATGTTACAAACTTACTCAAATTGCCTTAAAGTTGGGATTGCGAAAGGTTAAAATTCCAAAGTATAAGGTTTTGTGGCACGCAACATATGCCATTTCCCTGGTGGGCCTGGAATTCTCTTTGTAATGAAACCTGCTTCCCTTATCGCTCTTTTCGCAATACCAGAGCAGCTGTAGGTTACCAATAATCCACCTGGTTTCAGGTAATTAAAAACCAATTTAAACATTTGGGCTTGCCACATTTCAGGTTGGACGGCGGGAGCGAAGGCATCATAAAAAACGATATCTGCCTGCATATCCGGCTCATAATATTCAAACGCTATTGGGTGCTTGTGGATGCAAAAATTAGGACAGACAGGAATTAATTCGTCCCATGGTGCCAGATGAATTTGCCTCCAGTAATCTTCCAATGGTTTATCGTTTTGTATAAATTTGGGAACAGGCAATTGGTTTGCATGAATGGGGAAGGGTTCGCAGGTATGGTAAGTGATATTTTTACCATTCAATACCGCAAACCTACAAGCCAGCAAAGCATTTAACCCTGTTCCAAAGCCCATTTCAACCACATGGATATTTTGCTGAGCAATAAGGCTTAAGCCATTTTGAATGTAGATATGTTCGCTTTCGGTTTTGGCGCCAAAAACAGAGTGGTAGGTTTCGTTACTTTCGGGCAAGGCAAATGTGTAACTCCCGTCCGGGGTTTCTAAAAGCACCAGGTTCCGGGTATCAACGTCTTTTTTCATCAACCTTCAAGAAGATGAATAACAACAACGTAAATGCCCATAAACTGCTACCGCCAAAACTCACAAAAGGCAATGGAATACCAATAACCGGCACAATGCCAATGGTCATTCCAATGTTAATGGCCACGTGAAAAAACAATACACAGACGACACCATATCCCAAAACCCTACCAAAGTTGGTGGATTGGCGTTCTGCAAGGATAATCAAGCGGTAAAGAAGGCCAAAATAAATGGCAAAAAAGGCTGTTACGCCCAAAAAGCCCCATTCTTCGCCAATGGTGCAGAAAATAAAATCGGTATGTTGCTCCGGTACAAAACCCA
The DNA here is from genome assembly GCA_947487055.1 of Flavobacteriales bacterium. Taxonomy (GTDB): domain Bacteria; phylum Bacteroidota; class Bacteroidia; order NS11-12g; family UBA955; genus RGEC01. The sequence goes on along the minus strand of CANKVN010000051.1, from coordinate 9,055 downwards.
TTTTGGTTTGGGTACCTTTAAGAAATCCACGGCCTACAAATTGTCCGGCTCCAATGGCTATCCGGGATTGTTCAAGGTTGTAACCCATGTTTCTGGTATCTTGCTTTAGGTTCAACACCAATTCAATCCTGTCTCGCTGGTATCCTTTTAATATTTTGGTGTAGGCAAATCCCACTGCAGTACTGAACACAATGCTGGCAGCAGCGACAAAGAGGGTTGCTATAATAAGCTGTCGGTTTTTTCTGCCAAAATAAACAATCAGTGAGGCCAGGAAAAGCAGCACTCCCATTGTCCATAAGTGGCTGATACCTGTGGCTTCCATCACAATTCTGGCAATGGCAATAATCACCAGCCAAACGGCACTCAAAAGTATCCATCCTGGCAATCCTTCTCTGTAAAGAACCAGAAAAAAAGACAAAAACACGAGGGCACTTCCGGTATCATTTTGGGCAAGAATGATGACCATGGGAAGTAAAAACAACGACATGGTAATGGCAACGCTTCTTGTGCCTTTGAACCGAATTCCATAAGTGCCCAGGTATTTGGCTATGGCCAGAGCTGTGGCAACTTTGGCGAATTCACTGGGCTGTATGCCGAATCCACCGAAACCGAACCAGCTTTTTGCACCTGAAATTTCTTTGCCAATAAACAACACCGCTAGGTTAAGCAGTATACCAAATGCATAAAATCCATAGGCAAAATAATCGATAAAAGCCACGTTGGCAAAGGCTATGGTTAATATGATGATTACCGCGCCACCAATCCAGATTAACTGCCTTCCTGCAACAGAGGAAAGGGAAAACTGAAAACTTTGGTTTACCTCTGAAGTAGCAGAATATATACTGATAAGCCCAATGAGCACCAGCAGCACATACAACCACACCGCAATGGTGTCGAGTACCGGATTTTCTTCGTTGTTGCTGGAGATGCGGCTCATGTTAATTTACGGTTGACGTTCTGATCCGCTCCAGCATATCCGGACGTTTGGGTTCTTTGCCGCGGTTCAAATAATTTTCAATCATCAGGTTGGCTATGGGAGCAGCCCATGTAGCGCCATATCCACCATTCTCAACAATTACAGCAATGGCAATCTTTGGGTTTTCTCTGGGGGAAAAGGCTATATACAAAGAATGGTCCTGGCCATGGGGATTTTGCGCAGTTCCGGTTTTGGCACATACCACCATATCCTGAATACCTGTTCCAACGGCTGTACCACCGGGCTTGGTAACCATTTCCATTCCATCAATTATCCAATCGTAATACAGTTCGCCAACCGTGGTGTAACGCCTTTTCTTAAACTCGTCGGGCAAGTATTTATTGGCGCCAATGCCTTTTACCAGATGTGGTGTAACAAACCAACCCTTATTGGCAATGATAGCGGCACAGTTGGCCATCTGCATGGGGGTTAACAATATTTCTCCCTGCCCGATAGAAAGGGAAATAATCATGGAGCTTTTCCAGCTTTTTCCGTGTCTTTTGTCCAATTGTTTGATGGTGGGAACATTTCCATTGTTTTCTCCGGGCAAATCCACGCCCAGTTTGCTCCCCAGTCCAAAACTGCGAAGGTGTTTTTCCAGTGCTGCGTATCCGGCCTTTACATTTGGGTATTTTGGATTGTCGATTATGTCCCTGAAAACCTGGCAATAGTAGGCATTGCAGGAAATTCCGATACTGCCTTTTAGGTCGGTTGGTGCAGCATGCGGGTGGCAGCCTACGGTTAAGCTTCCTAAATGGTATCCGCCACTGCAACCATGCAGGGTATTTTGCTTAAGCACACCTTCCTGACAACCAATTAATGCCATCACGGTTTTGAACGTGGATCCTGGAGGATAGACCCCTTTGATAGCGCGGTTATACAACGGTTTTTTGGGGTCAATCAATAATTTGCGAAATGAGCGGGCACGGGCCTCACCGACGAGCAGATTTGGATCGTAGTCGGGTTTGTTTATCAAAGCCAGAATCTCTCCGGTTGATGGCTCGATGGCAACCACACTTCCACGTTTATTAGACAACAAACTTTCACCAAATTCCTGCAAATCAAAGTCTATGGAACTGTAAAAATCAGGTCCCGCCTGTGCAGGAGAGTTAAATTCATTGTCTTTGGCTTCGCCACGCTCGGTGTAGGTTCTGTCCTGCCAAACGGTTTTAACGCCTTTTATTCCGCGAATGTATTCCTCATAGGTGCGCTCAATACCAGTAATGCCAATCAAATCACCAGGCCTGTAGTATGGATCCTTGGCCAGTAATTTTTTACTTACTTCACCTAAGTATCCCAGCATATGTGCACCGCCTTTTACCGCATACAGCCTGTCAGTTTTGGGCTCTACCGAAAATCCCGGAAAGCGATAAAGGTTTTCCTGAATAGCGCTGTATTGTTCTTTGCTAAGGTTACTCATGAAAACAGCTGAGCCGTTAAATACATTGTTCTTTTGCCTTTTCTTGGAGTTCTCTGCAGCCAATGCCATGTATTTGGTATAATCGTCAGGGTTTATTCCCATAATTTCACAAAAGCCTGCGGTGTCTATCCCTTTGGCTTTGGAAGGAAATACAATGAGGTCATACATGGCGATATTGTGTACAAGCAGCTTCCCATTGCGGTCATAAATAATGCTGCGGTCCGGATAAATGGGAATTTTGTTTAATGCATTGTTAATGGCCTTTTGCTCATAGTTGTTATCCAAAATCTGCAACCTGAAAATTTGGATTAAATAAACCAGTGAAACCAGGGTAAGCAGGCCTACGTATACAAATCTTCGGTTGCGGTGAATATCCATACTATCTAATATTGGCCGTTAATTTAAAAAGCAACATCAGCAGGCAAGTGGCCAAAGTACTCATTAAAGAAACCAGCAGGACCAAAAAGAAATTGGATAGGCTAAAATAATCCAAGGTGAAATATACCCAGTGATGCAGGAACGTTAAAGCCAATATATAAACAGCATAATGCCTGAAACTCTTAAAATCAGGGGTTAAATACCGGAAACCCTGCAACTGTATTGCATCTGGATCCAAAAGCTTATTATCTACCCAAATCTTAGCAAATGCAAGTGTTGCACAAGCTGCAGCATGCATTCCTCCGCTGTTGGAAAAAGCATCCAGCAATAGGCCGGCACAAAACGCAGCCGCAAGAACCAAAAAACGGTTGAAGCTGAAGGGCAATAAAAAGATAAACAGAATATAAGGCATCGGCTTAATCCAAGTACCTAAATTAATTTCCTGAATAAGGAAAAATTGCAACACAATCAGGGCGAGGGCCCCTAGAAGGTATCTCAACAAATCAATTGCCACGGGTAGCCCTCCTGTTTAAAGTATCTACCTGTTTGGCATAATTGTAACTCACCACATAAACATGGCTTAATTTCCGGAAATCGGTGGCCAGTTTCACCTCAATATCAAAAAAACTGCTTCCACCGGTTTTGTTCACTGCATAAATTTTGCCAATGGGAATGCCCGGAGGGAATTTTACCGAGTAATTGCTGGTAAGTACATCCATGCCAGGGGATATTTTTTCAAACCGGCTTACGCCATTCAGCTGAATAAGGCTAGGGTCTTTACCATTCCAACTAATGGAACCATCCCTGAAATTTGCTGCTGGAATCATTGGAGTTGCCTTGAATTGGGTGTTGATTGCAGACAATACCAATGAAAAATGATCAGATACATCGATAACGATGCCAGCAATGCCTGATGGACTTAACACCGCCATGTCTTTTCTAACACCATCCAGACTTCCTTTATCTATGGTAATGAAATTATTTTGGAGGTGGGTGGTAAACTGCACAACACTTGCGGTCATGTAGGAATATTTCTTTCTGCCCTGACTGTCTTTCACAATCAGCCTTGCACTGTCACCTGCCAGAAAATTTGCTGAAAGTTCTTCTCTAAGCCGTTTGTTTTCCTCTGCCAGCGCTTTATTAACATCTGATAATTTGAAGTAATCAGCAATGTCTGTTTTCATTCTGGATGTTCCATTAACGAATGAACTGCTGGTATTGAAGAAATAACTTTGCTGGTAAATGTTGAACCTGGCCACCTGAAGTATGCTAAATAACATCAACAGCAGATAAACCATTAAAAACAGGTTTTTCCTTATGAGCCTGAGCAGAAAAACCATGTTTTATTGTTTAAGCGGTCATCAAAAATTTGAATCTTCCAATGTTCCTAAGGGCAATACCGGTTCCACGAACCACAGCCCTCAAAGGATCTTCTGCAATGGAAACACGCAGTTTGGTTTTGGCACTTACCCGTTTATCCAATCCACGCAGTAATGCACCTCCGCCGGTCAGCCAGATTCCATTGGTTAAAATATCAGCACTTAATTCTGGTGGTGATTGCTCCAAAGCGCGCAGGATAGCCTCTTCAATTTTCATGATACTTTTATCCAGCGAGCGCGCTATTTCTGAATAGCTTACCATGATTTGTTTGGGAATACCAGTCATCAAATCACGACCAAAAACAGGGTAATCTTCGGGAGGATTGTCGAGTTCCTGAAGCGCACTGCCAATATGAATCTTGATTTTTTCTGCAGTTCTTTCACCAATCAGCAGGTTATGCTCACGGCGCATGTATTCAACAATATCCAGGTTGAACTCATCACCTGCAACACGGATGCTTTCATCGCAAACAATACCGCCCAGGGCAATAATGGCGATTTCTGTGGTACCACCACCAATATCGATAATCATGTTGCCTTGCGGCTGCACAACATCAATGCCAATACCTACGGCAGCTGCCATGGGTTCGTGAATGAGGTATACTTCTTTGGCGCCGCTTCTTTCAGCACTGTCTTTTACTGCGCGTTTTTCAACTTCGGTAATTCCGGAGGGAATACAAATAACCATTTTCAGCTGAGGAGAAATCCACTTTTGTTTTTGGTTAATCATTTTGATCATTCCGCGAATCATGTGTTCCGCAGCCTGAAAATCTGCAATTACACCGTCTTTGAGTGGACGAATCGTTTTGATGCCCTCATTTTCCTTACCGAACATTTGCATGGCCTCTTTGCCAATAGCAATAACATTTCCGGTGGCCCGTTCAAGGGCGATGATGGAAGGTTCATCAACCACCACTTTATCTTTGTGTATGATAAGCGTATTGGCCGTTCCAAGGTCGATCGCAAGTTCTTGTGTCAGGAAACTAAATATGCCCATGCTGCTTGTTCGTAATTATCCTGCAAAATAAATATAAATCTTCCTAGTTTAACAGATTCGTGTTAAAATAATTTGCCCTGATTCCGATTAGCCAAAATCCTAGAAATCCAAACCCAGGCTAAAGTAATTTATTGGGCTCTGCCATGTATTTTCCTGGAAGCCCCAGGCGCGGTCATATTTCACAAAATATCCTAGCACCCTTGATCTTACTCCATAGCCCAAGCCAAGCAGCCAAGGGCTTCTTTGGGAGGTAATGCTCATGTTGTAGTTTGGTGTATTCAGGTAAACAGTATTGTAAGGATTTGTAGGATCTGCAGGGGTTTGCCCGGTAAATGCACAACCCAGATCAGCAAAACCGGTGATGGTGAAGTGCTTGAAAAATTCAGCTGAAAGCGGTTTTCGGTAAATCATTTTCATTAGCGGCAGGCGCAATTCCGTATTGGAAAGCATGAAGCTATGGCCCATCCTTGCACCCCGGTAATAGCCACGCAAGTTGCAAACCCATTGCTGTAGCGCAAGATCCTGCTGTGGCAGCATAATCAGTTTACTGGGAATTTGATCCTTGGCAGTCCAGTTTTCTACACCACCCATGTAATACCCAACCTTGGTTTTACCCAAATTGTAGGCGCCGCTTATGCGCTGAGCAACCATGAGGAAACGACCTACAGGGAAATATTTTCGCATGTCCATCTCCAGCCATTGTAAACTTTGCTTTTCCCCAATATTCACCATGTTCACAATACTCCATTTGGCACGGGTTCCTGTTACATTATTCAGCCCTGAACTCACCGAGTTGTCAAACAGCAATTCCAGCTTTTGTTCCAAATAGTTTTTATTCCTGTCGGGGATTTCCAAAGCATTGTTTTCTGTGATTTTTGTTAATGTGGTTTCTCGGCGCCATCCAAATCCAAGCGTCATTCTGAGCCTTTCATCAACAGGCCTCTGTATTTTATATCCAAATAACTGCGTAATGTTTTGCTGATAGAGGTTTGGATCAACATCGAATTTACGGTTCCTTCGGAAATAGGTCCATTCATGGTCAACTCGTTTGGCATAATAACCTGCTTTGACATGAAAATCTGTAAAATTAAGCCCCAAATTGCTGCGCACACCGGCCTCAATATTCCAATTACGTTGCAAATCAGACAGGGAAAATTTAACATAAGGCATCAGCCATGGGTTTTTTAGCACGTCCATCGGTATTTGGCTGTCGTATAAATAAGTGCCAATATTCTTGTTGTCTATCTGCGTGATGATAAAATCAGGCAAAACCGGATTGAAATTACCTGTAGAAACCAAAGCACTGGCATTTTCTTTTTTGGGTAAAGCTTCGCTATGGTAGTCTATTCTGGAAAATCCTGTTTGATACCTGTATTGGTTGTCGTGGTTTTCCGGAATTTGCAATGCAGTATCATTAACCTGGTTTTTGGGTTGTGCACGCAAGGGAATAACCTGCTTGAAAAGGGCGTTCTCCTTCCACAAATTCAAATAGGGCAGTGGGGAAACAGTTATCTGCTCTTCAACCGGGTCTTCATTTACATTGCCCGTGTAAATGGTATAACGCCCGTTTAATTTCACCATTTCTGCGAAAATCTGCCGATTTTCTGAAACGGTTTGCCCGATGATGGAACGCTGATAGTTGGTTAGTCCAAAACGAATGGATGGGTTGTTAATATTGACCACCCAGGCATTTCTCATTCCATTAAAATCGGCCAAAAAACCCAGCATGGAATCGTTAATCAGGATGGGCGACAGTAAATTGGTTTTTTCTTCAAACCGTGTTATCTGCTGTTTCTTTCCCTGATTTATCATGTAAAAATCATCAATCTCATCAGCGTTTCGCAAAGCGTAAATTAAACAACCGTCTTTTAACCAGTTGAGTTGGTGCTCAAAAAAGGTATCATTGGTCAGTTGCTTCACTTTGCCGCCCGTAAGTTTGGTTTTATAAATATCCGAATGATGGTTATTGGTGGCTGTAAACACCATGCTGTCTGAGTTTGAAAGAATATCAAAATCGTTGATGGCATGAAAACCATGAAAATAAAATGTTCCTGTTTTCTTACCATCCAGGTTGTAAGTCAGTAACTTATAATTGCCTTGTTCGAAGGTCAGTAAATAGAGCTTGTTGTTCTTCCAGCGGGCCTTTGGAAAGCTAAAGTCCGTGATTTGATTCAGCACTTTTTGTCCGCCCTGGTAAACCTTTTTTGTTTTGCCCGATTTGATGTAATAAAGCCACAGTGAAAACTTCCCGTGGTCATTGGTGATAACGGAAAGGCAATCGCCATCGGCATTGATATCCAAACCGGTATTGGGTATTAAACTCAATTTTCTGGGAATATTGGCCTTGCCCTTGGGCAACTGCAATGGGTTTTGACTGGCAAACTCGCTAATGTAATGGGTTTTCCATTGACGAATGAATTCAGCAAGATTGCTTTTTGAATAATATGAAATGCCAGCCTCGGCAGAATGTGTGTATCGCGCAATGAATAACATTCCCGAAATGCTTTCCACTCCATAGGTTTCCACAATGTATTTCCACATTGATTTACCCGCAAGGCGAAGCTGGTCCTGATTCAGTGTGTTGAAATTATCGAATTCGCCTGAACCCATGCCATCGCGCAATTCCGATTCGGAAACCGCATCCCAGCCTTCGGCAGACAACGCAGCCAATCCCTCCAGAAACCAATAGGGAAGTTGAGGGCTTCTTAAACGCTCAAATCGGTCCTGAAGGGTTCCCCCATAAACCATTTCCTTGAGCAGGTAATCGCATAGCCCTTTGTGTATTTGCTTTTTGAAAGAAGCATAATCGCCGCTAAAGTAGATGGGTAAAGCTTCTGCAGGGATGAAGGTGATGCCGCCGGAATGCCATTGCGGATTTACATAACCGATATTATTTTGGCGATAATCGCTTAAACTGCTGAAAAGCATGAACTGTGCCCTATTGGAGGCTTTGTAACCATAGAGTTTTTCCAGCTTGGGCAAAAATTCAGCAACCTGAACAGCTGCAAACCGAGCCACCTGACCAAAATCATCGTAGTACAAGAAATCTGCGGAGCCTTCGGTATACACTTTCCAGTGAAATGAGCGGAACTGAACCCTGTTTTGGCCAAACTCAGTATATATGCCCTGAGAAAAGCCAGTTCTGCTGCTTAGCAACATCAATATCAAAAATAACCGCAGGGTTTGTGGCATCCGGAGGGCAATTTACGAAACTACAGCCGTTTTTCATGTAATTTTGTTGCATGTACCCTCATCTGATTTCTGAAAAGAGCAAAACATACATAGAACTGGAAGAACAATTCGGTGCACACAATTACCACCCCATACCGGTGGTGCTGGAGAAAGGAGAGGGTGTTTTTGTTTGGGATGTTGATGGAAAACGTTATTTGGATTTCTTATCGGCATACAGCGCCGTAAATCAGGGCCATGCAAACCCTGTTATATTGGATGCCTTGCAAAATCAGGCCCGAAAACTATCCCTAACCAGCCGCGCATTTCACAACGATTTACTTGGTAAATACGAGCAGTTCATGACCAGCCTGTTTGGCTTTGATCGTTTATTGCCGATGAATACCGGAGTAGAGGCCTCAGAATCAGCGGTGAAGCTGGCCAGGAAATGGGCATACGAGGTGAAAGGCATTGCAGAAGACCAGGCGAGAATCGTTTTTGCAGCAGGTAATTTCTGGGGCAGAAGCATTGCTGCCATTTCTTCCAGCACAGATAATAATAGTCGCGAACATTTCGGGCCTTTTGTACCCGGTTTTGATATCATCCCTTTCAACGATGTTGAAGCACTCGAGCTGGCCTGCTCAAATCCTAATACCGCTGCCTTCATGGTAGAACCGGTTCAAGGGGAAGCCGGTGTTATCATTCCCGACAAAGGTTACCTGAAAAAAGTTCGGGAG
>CANKVN010000050.1 GCA_947487055.1 Flavobacteriales bacterium | reverse complement strand
TGTTGAGGGGATTGTGGTTTAGGCAAACATTTGGAAATTATAAAAATTCCGATGCCATCATGATGCTTATCGGCTTCAGAAAAAACCGTTTCAAATTTGGTTACAGTTATGACTTTACTGTTAGTGACGGCAGAAGTGCTATTCCTTCCAGCCACGAAGTAAGTGCAACTATTGACTGGTGCGTTCCTCCCGGATCGAAGCCTTTCCGTCCATTGAAATGTCCTGAATTTTAAACAAAACAATAAAAATAATCATCAAAATGGGCTGAAAATCGATGTTTTTGGCCCATTTTTATTTTGTACTCAATAAAAAAAAGTTTATACTTGCGAAATAATTTTCGCTAAATAGCGTTAAACAAAGAAACTCATGAAAATGAAATTTAGGGTAAAAACCAGTTGGACTGTCGCAATTGCAATCGCTACACTTGTTGTAGGTTGTGGTCCCAAAAACAGCAGCAAGACCACGGGTCAGGGATACAACAATGCCAAATGGGGCGGATTTGCCAATCCCAAGTACAAGGGCCAGGAAACAGGTCCGGGTCTGGTATTGGTGGAAGGCGGTTCATTCACGATGGGTTCTACAGAAAATGATGTCAGGTATGACAACAACAACGTAGAGCGCACAGCAACAGTAAATTCATTCTACATGGATGAAACTGAAATCAGCAACCTGCAATACCGTGAATACGTATACTGGTTGATGAGGACGTTTGTTGACTATCCCGAGGTTTACAACCAGGCATTGCCTGATACCAATTGCTGGAGAAGCAAATTGGGTTACAACGAACCCTTCGTTGATTATTATTTCAGGCACCCTGCCTACAAAGACTATCCTGTGGTTGGTGTGAACTGGCAGCAGGCTACAGATTTCGCCAAATGGCGCACTGACAGGGTTAACGAATACATCATTGACCGTGAGGGAATCATGAAGTTCTCAATCGTTCAGGATGCTGCCGGTGAAAACAACTTCAACACACGTGCATACCTTGCAGGCCAATATGATTTCTTGAAAAAAGGCAAAAAGCCTTTGAAAGACCACAGCAAATTGAAGAAAAAGGACCGCAAAAGGTATCGTGTAGCTATGGAAGATGGGGTTTTGTTGCCTGACTACCGCCTACCAACCGAAGCTGAGTGGGAATTTGCTGCCCAGGCCAACATTGGAAACACCCAATTTGAAAACATAGATCAGAAACGCATTTATGCATGGGATGATTACACCATCCGTATCAAAGACGGAAGCGAGAATGATCGTGGTAAAATCCGCATGAATGCCATGCGCGGCAAGGGCGACTTCGGCGGTGTTGCCGGCGGTCCTCTTAACGATGCAGGTTTCATTACAACACCTGTATACAGCTACTGGCCAAATGCATATGGCTTGTATAACATGTCGGCCAACGTAAGCGAGTGGGTTATGGATATCTTCCGCCCCCTGTCTATGGAAGATATGGATGCCTTTATGCCTTTCCGTGGAAACGTATACAAAACCCTCGTAATGGACCAGTATGGCGCCATTGAGCAAAAGGACAGCTTAGGCCGCCTTCAATTCCGTGACGTAACCGAATCTGACAATGTAAACCGTCGCAACTACAGGAAAGCTGACAACATTGGTTTCAAAGACGAAGACAACTACAATAACGGTGAAATGATTTACGAATATGGCGTAACCTCACTGGTAAATAACAAGGCGCGCATTTTCAAAGGTGCAAGTTGGGCAGACCGTGCATACTGGGCCTCTCCCGGTACCCGCCGCTTCCTGGATGAAAAACAAAACCTGAGTACTTTGGGCTTCCGTTGTGCCATGGTTAGGATTGGATCTCCTGTAGGCAATGCCAAAAAGAAATACAACCGTTTGCCAAGCAGCGGTATAGACAAGAAGACAAAACAACGCAGATAATACTGCTTGAAACATAATAAAAAAGGCTCCTGGTTCAGGGGCCTTTTTTATTGTAAAATACACCTAACTTTGCGCAAGCAGTCTGCCTTACCGCTTTGGTTAATTCCAAAGAGGAAAGTCCGGGCAACACAGGGCGCCGTACTTCCTAACAGGAAGGCACACAAGGGGTAATCCTTGTGTGACAGAAAGTGTCACAGAAACTATACCGCCCCGGCCTGGCCGGGGTAAGGGTGAAAAAGCGGGGTAAGAGCCCACTCGTTCCGATGTGAATCGGGATTGGGATAAACCTTACGGGTTGAAAGGCCAAATAAACCTTGCCTTTGGAGCTGCCCGCTCCAGTACTTTGCTTCGGCAAAGCCGGCAAGGAGGGTAGGTCGATTGACCTCGGCTGTGAAGCCGCGGCTAGATAGATGGTAAGGGTCCGTTTTTGGCAACAAAAATGGATACAGAACCCGGCTTACAGGACTGCTTTTAAAAAAAAGATAAATCAGTGTTGTTTATTCAGCCTGATTTGTTAATTTTGCACCCACATTACCGAAAGGGAATGTAAAAGCAAGAATAGCTCAGTTGGTAGAGCATCACCTTGCCAAGGTGAGGGTCGCGAGTTCGAGTCTCGTTTCTCGCTCCAGCAAAAGCCCCGGAAACGGGGCTTTTCTTTTTAAAAACCCGATTGGTTAAATAGCCTTGTTAGAAAGTATATTTGCATAACCCTCAATGAGCATGAATATAGAGTTTGAAGCTGTGATTGGGTTGGAAATTCACATCCAACTTTTAACCGCAAGCAAAGCATTTTCTTCCGATAGCACTTCATACGGTGGCATGCCCAATACCCAGGTTAGTCCTATTAGCCTTGGACATCCGGGAACATTGCCCAAACACAACCGCAAGGCCGTAGAATTGGCGATGAAAATGGGCTTGGCATTGCAATGCGATATTACCCGCCAAAACCGCTACTCCAGGAAAAACTATTTCTACGCCGATTTACCCAAAGGCTACCAGATTACCCAGTTTGATACACCCTTGTGTACTGGGGGTTTTGTGAATATAAAACCAAAAAATACCGAACCCAAAAAAGTGCACCTCACCCGCATACACATGGAGGAAGACACCGGCAAGAGCATGCATGATCAGGACTTAAACGATTCGCTCATAGACTATAACCGTGCAGGGACACCCCTCATTGAGGTGGTTACCGAACCGGATATCCGCACAGGAGACGAGGCATATGCCTTTGTGACTGAAATCCGAAGGCTGGTGCGCTACCTTGACATTTGCGACGGAAATATGGAAGAAGGCAGTTTGCGCTGCGACGCCAATATTTCTATCCGGCCCAAAGGAACTGTTGCCTTCGGCACTAAGGTGGAAGTAAAGAACATGAATTCCATCAGCAATGTGAAACGTGCTATTGATTTTGAGATAAACAGACAACGTGAAATCTTAAATGGCGGAGGCAAAGTGGATGGAGAAACCCGTGGATTCAATGGCTTAAGCGGCACAACGTTCAGCATGCGCAAAAAAGAGATGGTGAACGATTACCGCTATTTTCCTGAACCGGATTTGCCACCCTTGTTGCTTACAGACAAAGATATTGAAGCGGTAAAGCATATTATGCCTGCCCTGCCGGAGGAACTGTTCAAGCGATTTCACCAGGAATTGGGACTATCAGAATATGATGCATCGGTGCTCACAGACGATAAGCACACCGCCTTTTATTTTGACCGGTTGATTCAATGCACTACAAATTACAAAGCAGCTGCCAACTGGATTACGGTGGTTATTCGCGGGCATTTGAACGAGCATGCAATAGGCATAGAATCCTTTACCCTGCAGCCTGAAAAAATTGCTGAAATTATTGCAGCCATTGATCAGGGAACGATATCCCACAGTGCAGCCGCACAGCACCTCTTCCCTGCCCTGCTTGCAGAACCCGAGGAATCTGCCATAGCGCTTATCCGCAAATTAAATTTGGCACAAGATGCCAACCAGGATGAGATTGATTTGCTTATCGATGGGGTTTTGCAGCGTTTTCCCGAAAAGGTTGAGGAATACAAGAATGGCAAAACAGGTTTGCTGGGCATGTTTGTGGGTGAAGTTATGAAATTGAGCAAGGGGAAAGCAGATCCAAGAAAAACCAATGAACTGGTAAGGGCAAAACTTGAAGGATGACCAATTCCTTTTTAGATAGCATAAGTAAGCAGTTACATGATGCCAATGATTCGCTGGCATGCACCATAGAAGAGCAGGATTATTCTTATCAATCCTTTGCGGCTAAGGTTGCGGGAATCCAATCTAAGGTACAGCGCACCGGTAGCATGAACATCGGTATTGTAACCCAGAATTCGATGGAAACCTATGCCGCCATCATTGCCTGCTGGCTTACCGGAAAAGCATACGTACCTATCAATCCCGGATATCCTGTTGAGCGGATAAAAGACATTTTACAAACCTCGGAAATCAGCACATTGTTTTATGCGCAGGAAGATGAGCAGGTAAATACCCTACAGACCGCGTTGGGCGATATTGGGTTTGTGGAAACAGCTTCTCTTTACGGGCAGGAATGCTTCAACACCTTTCCTGCTGGAGACAAAACGGCATACATTTTATTTACCTCAGGAACAACTGGCAGGCCCAAGGGGGTGCCCATTACCTTTGGTAATTTGCAATCTTTCCTGGATGGATTTGATGCGTTGGGTTATGAAATCGATAAAGCAGACCGATTCCTGCAAATGTTTGAGCTTACATTTGATTTATCCATCGTAAGCTTCACCAGACCATTGATGGATGGAGCGAGTTTTCATACACTGCCAAGCGGCATGATAAAAACCCTGGCGCTTTACCAGGTGCTGGAGGAAAATGAAATCACCATGAGCCTGATGGTGCCGTCTGCAATTGGATTATTGATGCCTTACATGGAGGATATTCACTTGCCGAAACTGCGCTACTCACAATTTTGCGGTGAGGCCTTGAAAGCAGATGTGCTGCAACGTTGGAGCCAATGTGTACCCAATGCCAGAATAGACAATGTTTACGGCCCCACAGAGGCCACCATCTATTGTACTGCTTTGCAAGCCAATAAACCAATGGAACAGCAGCATAATGGCATTGTTGGCATTGGCGCACCCATGAAGGAAGTGGAGATTTGCATCCTCGATGAGCAAAATCAAACCATAGAAACTGCAGACCAAATAGGAGAACTTTGCCTGCACGGAAAGCAAGTAACAGCGGGTTATTTGCAGAATGAAATGCAGAATCAGGTTGCTTTTGTTAACATGGACAGACGTCAGTTTTACCGAACTGGCGATCTGGTGTTTAAAGGTCAGGATGGTTTGTTGTATTATGTTGGCCGTAAGGACGACCAGGTAAAAATTCAGGGATACCGCGTGGAATTGGGCGAGATTGAATCCGCTGCATCCAAATTAGCACCCAATAACCCCGCTGTTGCTGTGGGTTACACGCAAGAAGACGGACAGTGGCATTTGGCCCTTTTTGTTCAAGACAATCCGGTTGCTGAAAATGAAATGATGCAGGCATTAAAGAAAACCTTACCTGCCTACATGTTGCCCAAGCGTATTTATACCATAGACCAGTTTCCGTTGAATCAGAACGGCAAAACCGACAGAAAAGCCTTGCGGTTAATTGCCCAGCAAAACCATTCATGACAGCATTCAACATTAGGGTAGCCAAAATAGAGGACATTCCATTTATACTGGAGGGCATTGTTGATGCTGAATTCTCGGGCAGCCGGGTATTTCCTTACCAGGCACTGTTCGGGCTTGATGTAGAAGCCACTAAATACCTTATCCGGCAAGTGTTTGAGGAAGAATTGGACGGACAGGAATGGCATTTGTCCCAATTTCGGATCCTGGAGGTAGGCAATACATCGGCATGCTGCCTCAGTTATTGGACAGAAGGTGCCAATGGGACCGGAAGCGGATTGCTGAAAGCGCAAGCACTGGCCTGGATTTTGGGCAACCGGTGGAGCGAAGCTTCCGACAAACTAAACGTATTAAAAACCATGCAGTTGCCTCGTTTGACTGGGGCAATGCAACTGGAATGCATCTATACCAAACCAGATTTTCGCGGACAAGGATTGGTGGGCAAATTGATTGACCACTGTATCGCAGAAGCAAAACTCAATACACCCAATCTTGAGCAGGCAGAGATTCAATTGCTGGGTTCGAACGAAGCCGCTATGCGTTCATACACAAAATGTGGATTTTTAAATAGGGCCCAAGCAAGCTCCAGTGATGCTGAAATTTTAAATTTGTTGGCAGACAACACCCGCATTTCGCTGGTGAAACAACTTTAACATGGAAACCAACATCATACGTGAAAAACTTAGTGGCATCTTTAACCAGGTGTTTCAGTGCGGAGCAATAGAAATAACAGACACACTTACTGCAGATCAGGTGGAAAAATGGGACTCCCTTACCCATTTAACCATGATTGCCGAAGTTGAATCTGCTTTCGGGATTAGGTTTAAGCTAAAAGAACTAACCGGAATGAAAAATACAGGCGATTTGGTTGGTTTGGTTCAAGAAAAGACCGCGAACCTTGGGTAAAACCGACAAAAAACGGGCATTACCCACCATACTTGCAGCAGGATTGTTGTTACTGGGACTGGTGTGGCTGTTTACCAACAAGGAAACCAAGGGTTTTCTGGAGTCCAAAGGTTTGCATTTCACACAGGCTAAAGACCTGATTTCCAGCTTTACATCCAAAGAACAGTCAAGCAAAGCGGTAAAGAAAATTATTAAAAAAGATACCGCGCTAACCAAGCAGTTGACCAAGGCAGAGTTGTTAAAGATTGATACCTTAAAAAGCAAAATCGAGTTTTTAACCATAGACAATGCAGAGGGCAAGAATGCGCTGCTCACTTTTTTTCAGGCACTCGATAAAGCTTCGGACTCCTTGTTCCATGTCTGGTATTATGGCGATTCGCAAATTGAAGGTGACAGGATTACCCAGGATTTGAGGCTGCTGTTGCAGAAACGGTTTGGTGGCAGCGGTCAGGGATTGATAACCTTGAATGATGTTGCCTCATACCGCTATATCGAGACCAAAACAAAAGGCTTAGCCAAATACAACGTATTTATCAACCGCAAAACCAGTGGATTTGGATTTAATGGAGTGAAGTACAAAGCGGCCGTTACCGATACGGTGCAGACGGGCTCTTACGCTACGTTAAAAATATTTCCGGGATTATCCTTTCAGAGGGCTTACCTGTTCTATGGCAATAGCAAGGCGGGAAAAATAACAACTACCATTGACAAAAATAAAACCCAAACCATTGATATACCCGAAGGACAGTCAATGGGAAAAGTATTGCTTAGCAATGCTCCATTTAAAGAAATAACCGTTCAATTTAACTTACCCGGTACCGATTTGTATGGCTACGTGCTGGAAGGCAACAAAGGTATTTATTTAGACAACTGCGGCATTCGGGGTCACAGCGGTGATGGATTGTTCAATATCCAAAATGCTGCCATTCAGCAACAGGCAAGTGCATTCAACACCAAGCTTATCGTGTTTCAATATGGGAATAATGCCATTCCCTATATCAGGGGTGAGCAACATGCAGCGCAAGTGGGCAATGAATTCTATAAACTATTCGTTAAATTCAAAAAGGCATTGCCCAACGTGAGTATTCTGGTGGTGAGCGGCGGAGATATGGGACGAATTATCGATGAAAAGGCCGTTTCTTATCCGCAGGCAGCAACTTTGGCATTGGAATTGGAGAAAGCAGCTGCAAAGGCAGGCTGTGCCTATTTCGATTTGTATGCCCTAATGCAGCGAGAAGGAGGTATAGCAGGATGGGTGAAAAAAGGCCGCGCCAGCTTGGACGGACATTTATCCGCCTATGGACAGCAGTTTTTTGCCAATGCTTTGTACAATGAGCTTTTAAAAGAATACGAGATATACCGCATCAGTAAAAACAAACAACATCAATAAACTTCTTTATATATCGATACTTTTTTGGTTTAATGGAATTGGGGGACAGCCAACAACCGCCAAATGGCCGGACAATCCCAATACGACCTACCCTTTTTTGCACAAGGAGCTAAATACCCTGCAATTTTATGACAAGCAGGTTGTGGCGCAGTTTTTTCAGAAGCTAACGCAAACAGATCAAAAGCGTGTTTCCATCCTCTACGTTGGGGATTCTCACGTACAGGCCGATGATTTTACCGGAGAATTGCGCAATCAATTCCAGCAAACTTATGGATTTGGTGGTCGTGGAATGGTGTTTCCATACTCTACAGCCAGAACCCATGCCGCAGTAGATTACGTAACATCCCATACCGGCAGGTGGTTATATGCCAAAAACATTGAACTTAACCCTCAATTGCCTTTGGGTGTGAGCGGAGCATCCTCCAAGACAGTGGACAGTAATGCCACCTTTAAACTAAGCTTCAGGGGCAGCATACAGCCTTCATTTACCCGGATTAGGATCTTTCTGAAGAAAGATGCAGGTAGCTATGACTTTTTCATCCGTTCCGGCAACAGCAACGTGCGTGTGGATGTGTTTGACCCTGAAAAACCAGCCGAAACCAATATGGTTGTGGTAGATCTTCCCGGCGTTGGAAATGATTTTCAATTTTCACTTAAAAAATCCGACAGTGCACAAAAGTCTTTTGAGATTTATGGCATCAGTATAGAAAACCCCGACGCCAAGGGTGTTTTGTTTCACAGTGTGGGCATTAATGGTGCAGGGCATTATTCATTGATGAGGCAGAACTTGATGGCGGAGCAACTTTCCATAATGGCACCTGATGCCGTAATCCTGGATTTGGGTGCCAATGATTTCTACCGCGGGACACTGAACAAAGAAGAGTTTTCCAACAACCTCCTTAAAATCGTCAATACCATTCGGTCTGCGGCACCGCAAACATGCATCATACTGAGTTGCTCACAAGACATTTACCGCGGTGGATACAGTTTGCCCGACTGCCTGATTTTTTCTGATGTAATCAAAACTTTTGCCCAGCGTAACCGATGCGCATTTTATGATTGGTATTGGGTTTCGGGCGGCAGGTTTTCCATGATGAAATGGAGCCAAAGCGGACTCGCCAAGTGGGATTTGGTTCACCTCACCCACCCGGGATATTTGCTCAAAGGCCAGTTAATGGCAGAAAGCTATGCAAAAACAGCATTATGGCTTGCCAACAGTGATACCGGTATCCAACTTATCTATGACATTGATTCATTGCGCAACCCACCGGTTGACACCACCAAAAAAGAAATCACCCAAACACCAACAACGGTGCGCTACCAATGGGTATTTCACCGCGTATTGCGAGGACAAACCATTTGGTCTGTAGCGGCCTGGTATGGTGTAAGTGCCTACCAGATTAAGGTTTGGAACCGTTTGCGCAGCAATTATTTGTGGATTGGTCAGGTAATCAAAATATATGCACCCATAAAAGTGCCTGCACCGGTTGTTGCTCCTGTTCAAATACCCGTTAATAAACGCGATACGGCAACCAAAAAGCCTGTCATTACCCCCGCTCCTGTTAAACCCGCACCCAAAGTTCAGGTACCAAAACCCACTCCCCCTGCGCCCAAAGTGGTTTACCATAAAGTAAAATCGGGAGAAACCTTGTTTGCCATTTCCAGAAAGTACGGCTCAAGCACCTCTGCCATCATGAAGTTTAATAACCTTAGAACCCACAACATTCGGGTGGGGCAAGTATTGCGTGTAAGATAATGGCCATCAATTCATCCATCTTCATTGCCTGTTTTATCCTGTTCTACCTACTTTATTGGTTTACAGGAAGTAACGTGCGTATGCGTGTAGCAACGTTGCTGTTGTTTAATGCGCTTTTTTATTGGACGCTGAGCGGTTATGGTATTTTTGTATTGCTGACGGCCGGAACCATTGATTTTTATCTGGCAAAAGGAATACACAGCAAAAAATCATCTGCTGCAAAGCAGTGGTTGCTCTACAGCAGTGTAGCCATGAATATCGGGCTCATACTTGGTTTCAGGCATTTTGCACGATGGTTTGGACTGGATGAATTGCCATTTTGGCCAAGCACTGTGGGCATTTCTTTTTTGGCCTTCAGGTCCATGGGATATGTACTGGATATTTACCATGAGAACATGGACAATCCGGAGCCAAAACTGGGCCGTTACTTTGCCTATACAGGCTTTTTCCCGCTAATACTGCAAGGTCCTATTTCTCCTGCACGCGATTTTCTGCCCCAGTTAAATCAACCGCTCGACAAAGCCAGCATTCCGGCTGGAGAAGCCGTCTTTTTTCTGGTTTCCGGTATTATCAAAAAGTTTGCGCTTGCAGCCTACATTACCTCAAATTTTTCGGAGCGTGTGTTTGGAAGTCCGCACCTGTTTACCGGCATGGAAAACCTTTTTGCAGCCATTGGACAGGCTTTGGTGGTATACCTTGATTTCAGCGGTTATACCGATTTGATGCTCGGAATTGGATTGCTGCTGGGTTTCAGGATTTCTGACAATTTCAATTTCCCCTATCTGGCAGGAAACATTACCGAATACTGGCGCAGGTGGCACATGAGCTTGAGCAAATGGTTGAATGAATATCTGTTCTTTCCCCTTTCCTTTTCGCTCAGGTCCTTGAAAAAATGGGGAACAGTGACTGCTGTGCTGATTACCTTCATTATCAGTGGTTTTTGGCATGGAACAACCCTCAATTACACCTTATGGGGTGCCATGCATGGATTAGCCCTTACATGGGATATCCTTAGCGGTAAGCTCCGCGATCCTTTGAAAAAAGCAATTCCGTCGTTCATCTACAACAGCATTTCTGTGGTGCTCACCTTTTCATTTCTGGCACTCAGCGGTATTTATTTCAAGCAGGAAAATTTGCATATAGCCAATGAAATGCTGATGAAAATATTCCAGGACAGCGACTGGAGTATCTTTTCGCAGTGGTTTAAAGACTTTGGCGGTGTATTTGTGGTGATGGTGTTGTTGCTTTGCTGGCAGTGGTTTGCAGCCCCGTTGTATCCGCATTTAAAGCGTGTATTTGAAACCGCAGGTTGGCTCACACATGCCCTGATACTGGCACTGGTGATATTTATGGCCTACCAGATTTCAGGAATGGAACCTGTTCCTTTCATTTACCAAAAATTCTGATTACAGCTTGCCGGTTATGGCATAAGCCATGTAACCCACCCATTCCTTCACTATCGCATCACAGCGGAAGAGTGCCTCACTGCTGGGTATGAAGAAATCGGGGAGAAAATAACCACGTCCGTAATCGCTGATAAAGTGCACGGGATAGGGTTGTACAGCAACTCCCGCTTTGGTGAATGTGCCCATGGATCTGCGCATATGGAAGGCTGAAGTAACCAATAAAACAGGGCCTTCAATGTGATTATCTTTCAATATCCTGGCTGTGTTAATGGCATTCTCATGCGTGTTTCTGGATTTGCTTTCCTTAATAACAACCGAATCGGGGATGCCATAACTTTTCAGAATGGGAAGCACATAATCGGCCTCGGGTTTGGTGCGTCCGGTTACGGAAGATGAACCGCCAGAAAGTATGATGCGCTTAATTTTCTTTTGCTGATAAAGATTCACCACAGAATACAAGCGATCGGCGGCATCGCTCATTTGCACGCGGTTTCGGTGGGCGTCAAATTCAGCGTAGCCACCCAGGATAACGGCAATCTCCGGGATTTTAGCCTCCTTGTTGGGTTCCAGTTCCCAAGCACGGGTGATTTCATTGACCAGCACTTTATTGGACGACAGAAACAAGATTAACAGGCTAACCAGCACCAGTTTTTTGCGCCTTTCGGGCAGTTTGGTAACATAGGCCCACAGAAGCAACCCTATGCTCCAGCAAAGTGGGCGGATTAAAATCACCATTATTTTGGACAGGAGGAAAAACATGGGAATAGGAGATACGAAAATAGGGGGATAATTTCGGATTATTGGATATTCCCAAACTTCAGTTAAAAGTGAGGAGTTGAGGGTCATGAGTTTGGGAGCTGCGCTGCACAGAGACCGGCAATGGTTTCTATTATACCATTAAACCAACAGACCATTAAACCAATAAACCATTACAAACCAATATACGAAAAATAATTCAGATTTCCAAATTATTCGGCACTCAGCAGCCTTTTCAGAGCATGGTATTGCTGTATGGCACGCAGGCGGGTTTCCATCAATCCGGCAAGCGCTGTTTCATAGTGGGTTTGCGTTTGGGCCACCTCTACCCTGTTGAATTTCCCCAGCTTAAACGCCGCTTCTGCAATGGCCAGCATGCGCTGATAGCGCTGAATGGCTTCCTGCTGCAGCCGCACCTGTTCCAAAGCACTTTTCCAGTTTGCTATGGCAATGTACAAATTGGTTTTTGCTTCCAGCAATGCTTGCTTGTAAGCCAATCCCGACAAGGTTGTCCTGAATTTTGCAATGCTGATATCCTTGCGAATAACGCCACCATTGAACAGGGGATAATTGAGATTAACAGCCATGGAGGAAGAAGTGGTTTGGTTGCGCAAGAGCAAACCCACATCGGAACGGCTATTGAGGGCCGCACCGTTTAACTGTAGGGAAAGAGATGGGTATAATGACGCAATGGCGGCCTTCTCGTTTTGTTTCATGGCTTCCCAGTCTGCTTTTAATTGCTGCAATGTTGCGTTGGAGCGCAGCAAGGCTGCTTCTCCGGTATCGGGCAAAGCCATATCCAGGGGAATTTCTGATACCGTGGTTTCTATGCCCGCATTGGGCGGTTCTGCCATCAGTGCATTCAGCCTCGACATAGCCTCAATCACCGCTGTTTTCCGCATAGAGGACCTCACCTGCTGCATGGACAAATCCGCCTCCGACTGCAACACATCGGATTCTGAGAGCTTTCCATTTTGAAACAGCAAGTTTGATTGCTTGAGTTTCAGCATATAAAATGAATCCAATTGCAGTACCTGCCTAAGCCAGTGTTGCTCATTGACAAGGGTGTAGTAGGCATTGAGCACTTGTTCGGTTAGCAACAAACGCTGCATTTGCAGTGCATAAGATGCGGATGTTGCTTCAAAATCCAGGCGGCTTTTATTTGCTTGGGACTTAAACCCATTAAACACATTTTGGTTGAGCTGTAACCCGCCATTGGTGGCCGATGTACCTGCTCCTTTTCTGGAAATCTCGGTGCCGTTGTTAAACGTAAGGTTTGCGTTTTGGCTACCAGAATTCCAGCCTCCGGCAAGCGCTATTTGTGGCAACAATCCTGCCCTGCCTTTGGTATTGCTTAATTTGGCGATGTTGTTTACCCCTTCGGCACCTGCCAATACCGGATTGTTGCGCAAGGCTTTCTGCAAGGCTTGTTCAGGGGTTAAGGACTGGGCCTGTAATCCCTTTAGCAGCATGAACAAGGAAAAAACGAATATTAATTTAACTGATTTCATCGTTTCTTTTTAGCGATAAACAAGTACATGGATGGAATAACCAAGAGCGTAAACACAAGCGACACCAGCAATCCGCCCATCACCACAATACCCATTCCCTGGCGGCTGGCAGCACCAGAACCGTAGGCAATCGCAATGGGCAGCGCACCGAAGATGGTTGCAATGCTGGTCATTAAAATGGGCCTGAGGCGCATAACAGATGCTTGCAGGATGGCCTGAAATTTATCGGTGCCGGATTCCCGGAGCTGGTTTGCAAATTCAACGATCAAAATTCCATTTTTGGTTACCAGACCAATGAGCATGATGATGCCAATTTGCGAAAAAATATTGAGTGTTTGGTTGAAATACCAAAGGGAAAACAAGGCTCCACCCAATGCCAGTGGCACGGTGAGCATGATGATAAACGGATCTATAAAACTCTCGAACTGGGCAGAAAGCAATAAATAAATAAGCAGCAGAGCCAGCAGGAATGTGAAAGAGAGGTTGTCGTTGCTTTCATCAAAATCGCGTGAAGTGCCTGCCAGTGTGGTTTTGAAGGATGCGTCTAGGTGCTTTTTGGCAATTTTACGCATGGCAGCAATGCCATCTCCCACGGTTTTGCCGGGCGCCAAACCTGCAGAAATGGTGGCAGAGGTGAACCTGTTATAGCGGTATCGCTGGGGTGGTGTGCTTTCTTCGCTGATGCGGATGAGGTTTCGCAACTGCACACGCTCACCGGATTTGCTGCGCACATAAATTCCTTCAAGGTCGGCGGGTTCATCGCGGTTGATGCGGTCGAACTGCCCGATTACCGAATATTGCCTGCCTTCTTTGGTAAAATATCCAAAACGCTGTGCGCTGAAGGCCAGTTGCAATGTTTGTGCAATGTCCTGAATCCCAACACCGGCGAGGGCTGCCTTTTCACGGTCTATATCTATATTGATTTCCGGTTTGTTAAACTTCAAATTCACATCCACCGCCTGCAAGCTCGGTTCTTTGGAAGCTTCTTCCATCATCACCGGCAATATGGACTTCAATTTCTCGAACGAAGGCGCCTGAATAACAAACTGCACGGGCTGGCCGAAGCCGGCGCCACCGGTGGAAATGGTTTGCGGCTGGATTACAAATGTTTTTGCGGAGTTGATGCCCATCACCTTCTTCTGCACATACTGCGCTATTTCTGCCTGGGATCTTTTCCTTTCGGAGGCATCGGTGAGTTTTATCCTTACAAAACCCGTATTCACAGATCCGGAACCAGCAAACTGCGGAGATGTAACGGTTAAGGCAACAGCAAGTTCAGGTACAGAATCATCAAGAAACGTTGCCAGCTGCATCATGTGGGCATCGGTATATTCGTAAGAAGCACTTTCCGGAGCCGTAACGGATAACCTAAACCAATTCCTGTCGTCCAGTGGGGCAAGCTCTTTGGGCAGGGTTGCAAAAAAGTATGCCGATGCACCAACAGAAGCCAACAGGATAAAGATAGACAGCACCTTCCTTTTTAAAAATGCCTGAAGCAGCCTTTCATAGCCATTGTTTAAGCGCTCAAAGAAGGGTTCTGTTGCTTTATAAAACCGGCTGCGCGCATTGTTTTTGCGAACCAGATATGCATTCAGCATCGGAGTAAGGGTGAGCGACACAAAGGCAGAAATAAGCACAGATGCAGCCAGCACTACACCAAATTCGCGGAACAGCCTGCCCGTGAACCCTTCCAGAAAAATAACCGGTAAAAACACCACGGCAAGGGTTAATGAGGTGCTCAATACCGCAAACATGATTTCGGAAGAACCTTTAATGGCTGCCTGTATGGGATTTTCTCCCCGTTCAATGCGCTTGTAAATATTTTCGGTTACCACAATACCATCATCCACCACCAGTCCGGTAGCCAGCACAATGGCAAGGAGCGTTAACACATTGATGGAAAAACCCATGAGGTACATGATAAAAAAAGTACCCACCAAAGACACCGGAATGTCAATAAGCGGGCGCACCGCCACAATCCAATCCCGGAAAAACAGGTACACCACCAGGATTACCAGCAAAAATGCGATAAGCAGGGTTTCCACCACTTCTGTCACCGATTTTCGCACAAACTCTGTGGTATCGAGCACCACATCCAGTTCTATATCGCCGGGCAACTCCTTTTTCAAGGCATCCAGCCGTTTGTAAAACGCATTGGCAATATCAATCTGGTTTGAACCAGGCTGTGGCACCACCGCAATGGCCACCATCGGCACACCGCTCTGCCGGAGAATGGTGCTTTCGTTTTCCGGTCCCAGTTCCACGCGCCCAATGTCTGATAAATACACATTGCCGGAAGGGGACGATTTCACCACCAGCCGCTCAAATTCATCGGGCCGCTGCAGTTTTGCCCGGGTATTGATGTTCAGCTCTGTGGTATTTCCTTCTATTTTTCCGGCCGGCAGGTCTACATTTTGTTGCTGAAGCGCCAGTTTCACATCAGCCGGGATAATGCCCAAGGCGGCCATTTTGGCCGGATTCAACCACATGCGCATTGCATATCGCTTTTGACCCCATATCTGCACACCACTAACGCCCGGAATGGTTTGAATACGCTGTGCAATCACATTTTCAGCGTAATCGCTCAACTCGGTTTGTTTTTTATCGCTGCTGCGCACGGTCATGCTGATGATGGCGTCGCTATTGGCATCTGCTTTGGAAACACTGGGCACCGCATCAATATCCTGAGGCAATTGCCGCACACTTTGCGAAACCTTGTCCCTAACATCGTTTGCAGCACGTTCGAGGTCCACACCCAGTTCAAACTCCAGCGTAATCACCGAACTGCCCTGGTTACTGGCCGAGGCAATGGAGCGAATTCCTTCAATGCTATTCAGGGCTTTTTCCAACGGTTCTGTAATCTGGCTTTCAATCACCTCGGCATTGGCGCCGGTATATCCGGTTCGCACGGTAATGATGGGCGGATCGATGGAGGGGAACTCGCGCACACCCAAAAAGCGGAAACCGATAATGCCAAAAACCAGGATCAGCAGCGACATAACGATGCTCAATACCGGTCTTCGAACGCTCAGTTCTGGTAAATTCATTTTTGGGCTGGTTTTGGTGGCATCACTTTCACTGGCACGCCCGGTTTCACAAACATCAATCCACCGGTAATCAGGGAATCTCCTTTGGCCAGACCGGATACAATCAGTACCGAACTATCGTTGCGGACACCGGTTACCACATCGCGTGGAACGGCCATTCCTTTTTCGATTACAAAAACCCTGTTCCCTTTAAGAACGGGCATCATGCAAGCAGTGGG
>CANKVN010000049.1 GCA_947487055.1 Flavobacteriales bacterium | reverse complement strand
AGTACCATTTGTGATCCAGGAAGCCTGTCAGTATTTTAGACTTATTGACAAACTCTACTGCATTGCCTTCGCAGGTTACCTTGCTCCTTGTGAAATCAGGCTCTGGTAGGGGGGCTACGTACATGTAATGCTTCAACAGCGTATCACAATTGTAAGGGCCTAAATCCTGTATACTAACTTCTGCTGTTACCTGAGAGTCTATATCCAGTTTATCCGGGGTATAAACCAAACGGCCTGCAGCACCGGATGAGGCAACCGGGTCAGTCCAGGTAAAGGTTGTGAGTACACGTCCGGTTTTAGATTTCATTGTAACATTCTTCACTTTCCATGCAGTGTTATGATTGTTGTTGTTATAACCGGTGGGAGGCAGCAGGTCATAGGCAAGGGTATCGCCCATGGCCACCACGTGCGGTGATCCCAGGTTACCGGTACCACTGCGCTTGGATGATGTTTTGAACGGGGTGCCTGCTGATAACTTGGCTCCAAAAGGAGCAGGATTGATTTTCAGGGCAATGCTGTCAGGAGCGCTCACGCAAAGATATTTTTTGTAGAAAATTTCAGTTTCAATGGTATATCCTGACAAGGCTGTACCAAAATTAATCTGATTAAGCGTTCCACCAGACATTATAATATCAGCGTTTTGATACGTGAATGATCCTAACTTGGCTAGAATTGTATTGGAACCTGTTACGGTTGGATTGACATAAACGGCATATTGCTGACCGCCTTGCAAATTGAAGGAAGCCTTCAGTGTACTGCGTTTTGCACTACCAGCCGAAATCACAGGACCGGTATAAATTTTGGTCCACATGCTTGAAGATCCGGTGGCTCCTGGATCAGACCAGCTGCCTTTGCGCAACCAAACTTCCACGTCTAATGAGGTACCCGCAGAGAAGTTTGCATCATAGATGTTCAAGCCTAAACTATCTACTGTTATATCACCTCCCGTAGTTCTAATGTCAAACATACTAGACGGATAACCATAAGCTGGTGCATTTAAACCTGTAGAAAGCATGGCCCTTTCAAAATCAGAATAGGAGGAAACATAATATTTATAGGTAGCACCGGAGGCCAGATAGGGGGTTTTGAAGGTTTTGCCGCGACCGACATTCTTAGAAAGCGCTCTGTCTGAGAACCACACCATAGAATCTGTGGCGTTTACGGGAACAGCGCGAAGCACGAGGCTCTGGCTTCCGCATACGGTGGTGTCTATTCCATTGGGTGTGGGCTTGCTACCGGCAAATTTGAAAGCAAATACTGCGGTATCATTTTTTCTAAAGCTATCCAATTTATTGTCGGGCTTTTCTGTCCAAACTCGGATGGTGTAATCGGTGTTTGCAGTGTATGTATAGCTGCTGGCTACAGTAAGCAATGTATCTATGCCTGTAGCAAGACGAATTTTACGCCAAAATGGTCCACTGGTAGTACCGTTAACACTATAATAATACTGAAAACTATCAAGGGTTGTTTTTCCGAAATTCTTAAAACGCGCTTTAATCGCCTGGGTATACACACACTTATCGGGTGTTCCAATTGACAAAGTTCCTGCATCTTTTAAATACGGAGGCAGTAAAATAAAACGCAGCTCCATCCACTGGTTGCTGCCGCCACAAGTAGCGGTATTGATACCACCCCAGTTGGAGTTGGCTGTGCCAATACCCGGACGGATGATATAACCCGGACTTGGGCAATTAGAACCGGAGCAAGTTGCAGGAGGATTTATCCATACTTCACCGGCATAGCGGTTACAAAGCGTCCATACGTTTCCATTAACGGAAGGGCTCGTGTAGGTGGTTACTGTGCGCAGGGCAGCTGCAAAATCTTTGGCAACAGTTGCATCGCTGTGGGATAAGCCGGTGGTGTTGTTGGTACCGGAAATCCTCATACCCAAATAGGTATTAGTGGATACCAGACTGGCTCGGAAATTGTTCCATTTGGTGATTTGGGCAGCAGTGGCAGGAACAGCATTCCTGAACGTATCACGCCAAACAATGTCTTGGGCTTTTAAGCTTGTAAACATTGACAATAGCGGAACAAGAAACAGGGTAAAACGAAGTATTTGTTTTTTCATTTGGATAGCGTTAAAAATCCAAAGTAAATTATTCTTTTTTACATAACCAAACGATAACCCATAAATAAAAGCAGCGACGGGCTCGAAATCAAGTTGCAAAATGGCGGCTTGGAAACTGTATTTTACGATTAAAAAACGAACTAAAATCATAAATTAAAAATTAACATACAATATAACAACAACTTGAAAAATGCGCCTGATGCAAAACAAGATTCCATAACAAACAAAGCATGTAGGCTTTGCGTCCACCTAAAAATAAATTATCAGAAATTTATTTTCGCTTAATAATTACATATTATTCAATCAATTGAACAAAAAAGACCACCAATTCCGCCCAAAGCAGGCCGAATTGTCATGGATTTGTAAAATTGTAACGCTCTAATACCGATTTCGGGACCGCTTACCTGCGCATTCCAGGTAAAGATGCAGGCATTTTTTTATTCTGCATGCTTTTCATCATCTGCCTCATTTGGTTGAACTGGGCAAGCAGCTTGTTTAGCTCCTGGATGCTTCTTCCGCTCCCGTTTACAATCCGTTGCTTTCTTGATCCGTTGAGGATTTCAGGCCTGGCCCTTTCCTGCGGGGTCATGGACTGAATCATGGCTTCGATGCCTTTGAAAGCATTTTCATCTACATCCAAATCTTTGATTTTGCTGCCTACTCCGGGAATCATGGCCAAGAGGTCTTTCATGTTACCCATCTTCTTGATTTGCTGCAATTGTGCCAGAAAATCATCGAAATCAAAGGCGTTTTTGGCTATTTTCTTGGATAAGCGGGCTGCTTCCTCTTCATCGAAGGCTGCCTGAGCGCGCTCTACCAAAGAAACAACGTCGCCCATTCCCAAAATCCTGCCGGCCATCCGATCCGGATAAAACACATCCAGGGCCTCAGGTTTTTCGCCATTGCTGACGAATTTGATGGGCTTATTAACCACTGATTTGATGGAAAGGGCAGCACCACCGCGGGTATCGCCATCCAGCTTGGTCATAACCACACCAGAAAAATCCAGTACATCATTAAACGCTTTGGCTGTATTAACCGCATCCTGCCCGGTCATGGAATCCACCACAAACAGAATTTCTGTTGGATTAATGGCTGATTTCAAGGCGGCAATTTCTGCCATCATTTGCTGATCAACGGATGTGCGGCCGGCAGTATCCACCACCACCACGTTGTGGTTGTTGGCTTTGGCAAATGCAATCGCATTGCGGGCTATGCTCACCGGATCCTGGCTGCTGTCTTCGCTAAAAACCTGAACCTCCGTGGCGGCACCCAGCACCCTGAGCTGTTCTCTTGCGGCAGGGCGGTATACATCGCCGGCTACCAGCAGGGGATTCTTGCCTTGTGTTTTTAAATATCTACCCAGTTTGCCTGTGAAGGTGGTTTTACCAGAACCCTGCAAACCTGCAATAAGGATAATGGCGGGGCTTCCGGTTATCTTCAGTTCTGATTGAGTACCCCCAAGCAGTTCCACCAGCTGATCATGTACAATTTTGGTGAGCAACTGTCCCGGCGACACCGCGTTGAGCACATTTTGCCCACGGGCCTCTTCCAGCACCTTATCTGTAAAGTCTTTTGCTACTTTAAAATTAACGTCAGCGGCAATGAGCGCCCTGCGAATTTCTTTAACTGTTTCAGCAACATTTAAATCGCTTATTTTCCCTTGTCCTTTAAGCGATTTAAAGGCTTTCTCGAGCCGACTCTGTAAATTCTCAAACATAATTAAGGGTACAAATTTACCGCACTAATGGCAGATTAGCGCGTTATCCTTTTTTATCGCATCAAAAATACTGTTCCGCGCTTCCTGTGTGGGATGCCATCGTAGCCCAAGGCCTTCACCTCATAGATATATAAGCCTACCGGCACATCCCTATCCCCTATTTTCCCATTCCATCCTTCAGCCGGATTGTTTGTGCTAAAAATCATTTCCCCCCAGCGGTTAAAAATCCTGAATTCGTAGCGCAGGGCTGGGTTTTTATTGTTGCCGTAGATGTAGCCAACGGTTGGTTTGAAAACGTCATTTAAGCCACTTTCGTTGGGCGTGAACCCGGAAGGCACCCAAATGTAGGAACTGGGTACAAAACAAAGGGTATTGGAAAAGGAAGTATCCGGTGTGGTGCTGTCTTTGAATGCGGCCACCCTAAAACAGATGCTATCCAGTCCGAAGGTCTCCAAATCTATGCTGTCTTTCTCTGTTTGACTGGGTGACAAATCCATCCATCGGCTGAAAAACCCGTTTTTCTGTTTCAACTGCAACTGATAGGTTTTAACTCCTGAAAACCAGTATGCGTATGGATTCCAATCCATTTTTATTTTTTTCCCACCGGGAACACTGGTCAGGAAAATAGAATTAGACACAGCGCTTGGCACTCCTGTGGCCCCGCAATGGTCTTTGAAAAGGACGCGGTAATGGTATGCAGCCACATGCGCATCTGCAGCGGGATCTGAGGCCGAAAGGGATTTAACTTGTTTAACAAACTGGAACGTTCCGGGCAACCCTGATCCTGATTTTTCCAGCACGTAAAAAGACCCCGGATTGTAGGCATAATTTGACTGCCAGTAAACCGAAGGGAATGAATCGTTCTGGACAGAAACCAGGCGCATGTTCACTGTGCCATCGGGTTTTCCGTAAAGGGGTTTGCCACAGGTTTCGTTGCTTCGTGAGCGGTAACTTTTGTTTTCATGCACAGCCTCCACATAGTAGCAGTAAGTGAAATCACAGCGCCAGCTATCGGTATAGGTCAGCACATCTTTATCTATTATGGCAATGCGTTTAAAGCTGCCGCCCGGATCTTTCCTAAACAGCTCGTAGTGGCTAAGGTTGTTGCCCCAACCATCGTATGAGAGCCAGCGAAGGTCCATGTGATAGCGCTGTGTGGAAGTATCCCGCAGCAAAATGGTACAATGGGAAACGGCCAGCCTACCTGTTTGCGCGCAGGTATCTTCCACCTTCAAGGTAAAGCAATATCGCTGGTTATCGAGCACCGGCGCCGGATATCGCATAGTCAGGGCTGTATCGCTGCGCTGAGCGGTACTTTGGCGGTAAATGTATCGGGTGCTGTCCAGGTAAATGTGGTAGCGGTAAAAATTACCCAGCAAAGACAGCCGCCAATTTAAATCCACATATTGACCATCCCTAACTGTTATGTATGTAATTTCTGAAGGCTTGGGACCGGCGGTATCCAGCACATAAACCGCTTTGGTGAAAACAGCCGAACAGCCCTTGTTGTCGCGCACATTGAGGCTAGCAACGTGGCTAAAGGGGGTTTTGTATTTCCATGCGGTATTTTTCAGTGTGGCTGTATCTTTAAAGGTTGTTGGATCGCCAAAATCCCAGCGGTAGGTAGAAACTGGGCTGGTAGATGTTCCGTTGTAGGTGAACTTCACCTCATCTTTAACGCAGAAGCTATCTGCAGAAGGCTTAAAAGAGGGTTTGGGTTTATCCCACACCACAAAGGAATCGATGGTGATGCTGTCTTTACACCCATTCAGGTTTTCCGCGATAAGCTTGGTTCTGTAAACACCCGGAACACCAAACAGGTAGTTCGGTGCGGGCTGGTTTCTGATGTCTATGACGCCATCGCCGTTGAAATCCCAATAATTCTTGGTAACAAAGCGGCTGCGGTCGGTGTAGCTCACAATTAACTCGCCTGCACAGCCTTCCGTTTTACGCAAAAACCTTGCGGAAGTGTAGCTGAAGAAGGGCTCGGCAGTTTTCCATACTTCCACACTTTCAGGTGATTTTGCGTAGGCAAAACATCCGTATTTGTCAGAAACTATCAGCATGGGATCGAAGCGCTGGGTGGTCAGGGTTTTGTCTGTAACCTTGTATCGGTGAGATTGTCCATTTTTAAGGCTATCGGTAATGGAACCGTCGCCATAATCAATGAAGGATTTGGTAAAATCCTGGCTGTTGTTATTGAACTTAACGGTTAAGGGTTCGCAGCCTTTGTTGCCCGTGAGGGTAAGCTCTGGAATGGGGCCGATAACCTTGAAGAAAGCTTTTTTGTTGAGGGTATCATAGCATCCCAGCCAGTTTTGAACGACCAGCGTAAGGTCGTACCCGGTTCCTTTGTTTTTGGAAAATATCTGGGTGATTAACTCGTTGTCTTTTGATGTTTGGTTATCCCCGGAGGAAAAACTCCACCAGCTTTTTATCGCGCCGGGTGTGGTATTGAATATGGTTACCATTTTGGGAGCACAATACACCACTGAATCCGGAGAATAGAATGACGCTTTAAGTTTGAATATATTGATAACGGTGCTGCTGGTATCCGAGCAGGTTTTGTATTTAACAATTAATTTAACCGGGAAATCGCCCATTTGGGTAAACGTGCCGGAGGGAGACCAAACGGTGCGTGAAGGCTTGATGACCACGCTTGGAGAATCGCAAACCCAGCGAACGCTGTCTGCCCACCAGCTGCTGGCATTGCCAAAATTAACCGTATTGCCCCTGCAGCGGCCCATGTATGGAATATTGATTCTGGATTTTACACCGGATTCTATGAATGTTTTGCGGGTAGAATCTTTGCAGCCTGAGGCACTGGAAATAACCAAATAACATTCGTACTCTCCTTTTGCCAAGGTGGTATTAACGGTAGATGCATTGGGATTGCTAATGGGGAAGCCCGCGGGGTTGGTTCGCTTCCACAGGTAAGAGAATCCGGCATTTCCGCCTGAATAATTCAAGTCACTGATGAGCGTTGCCTGCAAGGTTACCGGCAAAGGCGCGCAGCCGTATGTTGGGCTGATGCTTGTTTTGACAATCGCCCCGCTCACCCTCACCCTTCTGTTGTATTTTTGGGTGTACTTGCATTCTCCATTGGGTTTTTCGATGGTATACTCTATGCGGTAAATCCCGGGAAATCCGATTTGAAGGAAAGAAGAATCGCCATAGCCCTGATAAACGATGCTTGAAGAATCTGTATGATAGGCCTTCCAGTAGGATTGAAATCCTTTGACCGGCTTTAATTGCCGGGCCTTGAGCAAGAACTTTTGGTTGACACAGACGACGGTATCCGGCAGGTTCAGGCTCACATCAGGCACCTCAACCACCACAAAGGTTTTTTTGGTTTGGGTATCCCTGCATCCCCTGTTGTTGTTAACAATCATGCGGACCATGTATTTCCCAGGCAAGCTGTACTGAATTACAGGTTGTTCATCTGTTGATGTGGTGAGGATGGTATTGTCCGCATTGTAGAAAGTCCAGTTAAACTGGTTTTTGGTGCGTGGTGTTCCGGGACCCAGGCGGCTGGTGAATGTTACTTTTTGAAAAGGACAGGTAGGGGCCGGATTGTAGAAAAATTCGGTATCGATGGATCCGCCAACGACCACATTTTTAATGTAAGCGGTATCAATACATCCGTTGGAGGAAGATGCAATTAGCCTTGCTGAATATTTGTTGATGCTGTTGGTGATGTACTGATAGTCTTTATTGGTAGATACATTAATGACTGTAC
Source organism: Flavobacteriales bacterium (assembly GCA_947487055.1). Taxonomy (GTDB): domain Bacteria; phylum Bacteroidota; class Bacteroidia; order NS11-12g; family UBA955; genus RGEC01. Next base: position 9,586 of record CANKVN010000049.1, on the reverse strand, counting down.
CGTTGCTGTCCCAGATGGTCCAGCGCCAGGATGTATTGGGGCCAAGCACAGAGGTATTGACAAATTGTACGGTATCCGGAGTGGCGCAGTAAAAGGGCACGGGGGTTGTGAAAGCTGCTTTGGGACCACTGATAATGGCAGCGCGTTTGCGTGTAAGGTAACTTCTGCAGCCGTTGTTATCGCTGGTTACGGTAATATCCGCACCACCGGTATCGTTAAATTTTCCTTTGATGGAAGATCCATTGGTTTGCCCATTGTATCCGGCACCCACAATATTCCAGCTTACATTTCCGCCATTGGTGTTGGAAACAGTGGCTGTAAACAGGCGGTTGGCACACAAGGTACTTGGATTGTAGGTAATGGACATGGCGGCACTGTCGCCGAAAGTCATGGAACTGGGGTTTTCGTAATAATATTTACATCCGGCCTTGGTCACCAGCATTACCTTGTAGCCGTATAAGCCGGCCTTTGGATAGGTAACCAGGGGGGTTCGGGAAATTATACTGTCATTGCTTGAGCCGGGCAACCACCATTTCAGGTAATCGACGGTTTGATTGGCGCTGTCGATGGTGGGCGAAAAAAGAACCTTTAAGGGAGCACAACCGGCTGATTTTGAAGGCGCTCCGGCAAAATTCACATCTTCCCAAATGCCCACCGTTGAATCCAGTACTTTCTGTGCCAGACAACCCCAACTGTCTTTAACGGTAATGTATACCCGCTTGAAACCTTTGGTGTTTGAAAAAACGTGCCAGAACTGTTTTGGGCCATTGCCGATAAAGCGGGTTTCCACCAACCAATCGCGGTAAACCACATTTTTGGATTTATCGGTTATGATGATGGTATCTCCGGCATTGCCACAGAGGGAAACCTTGCTAAAACCCACATCAATGGTGGGATTGGCGTGCACTGTAAATGCTTTAAGTTTTTGGATTGGGACAATATTGCCACTTGAGGTGGTAACGCGAACCTCCACATCATAGGTACCGGCAGTGGTAACCACAGCAGCGTAATCGCTGGTTCCTGACAAAAAATTTCCCGAGCCTATTTTCCATTGGAAGTTGCTGCAACCCGTGCAATTTTTTATTCGAAGCTTCACGGCCTGGGGGATACAAACATCGGGGGTAAGCACTTCGATAACGGGCGTTTGCGCAAGAAACGCAGATGGCCAGCTTACCAAAAACAAAACCAATATTCGAAAATAAAATTTCACGATGTTACCATGAGGCTCTAACATACAAAAATACTACATTTGCCCTGAATAGAACAGAACTTATTATGCGTTATATCATGACTACTCTTCTGGCGATAACGTTGCTTGTTGCCTGCAAAAATTCCGGCAATAAACAGGAAACTGCCAACTACCGCCTGTTTTCATCAGCGCGCGCTGCCCAGGATTACCAAACCGCTATCACGGCCCTGTCCATGATGTCTTCTGAGGATTCTGCCCAATACCCATGGGCAACAGATTCCTTGGCGTTTTACCACTTCTTTTACCTGAATATTCCGGGATTGGTAAAAAATCCAACCACGGCATTGCATTATTGCGAAAAAGGCCTTTCTGCAAATGCAAACAACGATTTCTTGAAGGAACTGAAGGGAAAGTTGCTGCTTAGTCAAGGAAAAGACAGCGCTGCAATGGATATTTTCAGCGGGCTTTGGAACAAAAACAAAGATTATACCTACCTGTGGGAAATGACTTTTTTAAATCTGGCTGCGGGTAATTTCTCTTACTGCGATTCTATGGTCGAACAGGTGATAAACACACCCGATGCGGCACAGAAAAAGGTTCGCTTTACCCATCCTGAAGTGGCTTTGCAGGAATCTGTGGATGCCAGGGCATCCTTTTTGTTTTTCCGTGCCTTGATTAAAAACAATGAAGGCAAATTTTTGGAATCTGCAGAGATTTTAAGCAAATGCCTGCAATTTGATCCAAACTTTTACCTTGCAAAAAAAGGTATTTATGAATTGCAGCAAAATGCTGCAAACAAAGGCAATACTGGCAGATAAATTCAATGAGCATGCGGCAAATTATATTCTTATTTTTAAGCGGTTTCTTGTTCACGAACTGCGTATCCAACAAACAGCTGCAGGTTGCACTGGCTGAAGAGCGCGGCATCAATGAGGCAAACATCGGTAAATTAAACAGCAGCCTTTTGCTGCAACAGCGGGAAATTGGCATTTTAAAAGATTCCATCCGCCTGCAACAACAATGGAAAAAAACCTATGTTTCCCATTTGATAGACGGTTATGAAAAAGCAGTGTTGCTGCACGATATGAAAACTGCTACAGGTTGCCTGCAACTGTTGATCACCGAAGAACCTGAGGCTTATCCATGGGCCTACGATTCCCTGGCTTATTACCATTATTTTTACAGCAATCCGGTTGAGTTGGCAAGAAGTACTTCGCTCGTCAATTACATGATAGACAAAGGCCTCTCGATGGGCAGTAAAAATTTGTATTTACGTGAACTAAAAGCACGTGTGTTGCTAATTGAGCAGAACGATACCGGTTCAATAGACCTGTTTAGGTCGCTCTACAAAGAAACCGGCGATTATACCTATCGTTGGTATGAGCTGTACATTGAAATTGCGCGGGGTAATGGAAAAGCGGCAGAGGCTGCCATCAACAAGGTTTTGAAGGAGGATATTCCTGTTACCAAAAAAGTGCGTCTGGACCATCTTCAGGAGCAGATTAAGGAACAATTGACCGTGAAACCGGCATTCCTTTATTTGCGCGCCTTGATACAACAAACACGCGGCCAATACCAGCCCATGGCAAACACATTGAAAGACGCTTTGAAAGCCGATCCAAATTTTTACCTTGCGGCCAAAACTCTTCAGGAACTAAGGCAGGCCAGCCAGGGCGCTATACGTTAATTTTCTGCTTCTATCAGCACGCGCTTAAGGTTAAACTCATCCTTGAGCACGTGGTAAGCCATTTCTGCATAGTAGCAGAGGCCGTCTGTAATCAGTTGCAACTCTGCAGGCTGAAAAGAATCACCGGGAATGCGGTACACCAAAGCCGCCACGTTGTCTTTTTCATTGTAGGTGAACTTGCCGTAAAGTAAATTGAGGTTTACCACCAGCATTTCCTGCAGAAACTCATCGCGCTTGAGGGTAGGCGCATAGCAGAATGGGATGGACAACTGGAATACAGATTTGTCTTTTTCAAACACAAAATAATTCCACGGATTGGACTCCGTATCTTCCCATGCATCGAAATATATGGGCATTTCTTCCCTGATTAGCATCCATTGCCCGGTCTCTTCTCCACGGGTATCGGCGGGGTTCACCCCCATGTCGTGAATTGCCTTCTCTATGGCTGTGCTAAGTTGCTCAAGATTCATGCTGCAAATGTACATCAGGCGCATGCCTTTGCGGCATCAACGGCTGTATAATTCCTTTAAATCAGCATTGGAAAAAGGATAGCGCTTTTCCCTCATTTTTTCTTCGTTATACAATATTTGGCCAAGCTCTGTTAAGAAAGGCAGGCCTACCGGATCGTATTCGTAGCGGTTGCTGTTCAGAATATCGCCTTCATTGCAATAGATGAAAGCCGTGACACAAAATTCAATGTTGTGCTTAAAATCCACGATGTAGGCACAATCTGCAAGGACACCAAAGGCCTTCCCCACCACATTAAAAATCCGCACATCCGATGAATCCGGCAGTGAAGCGCCCGTTCCCATGAGCAGGTATTTTTTGTAATTATCAGCCAATGCATAGTTCGGATGTTCCGATTCTCTCGGCCACATTCCCATGTATTTTTTCAACCGGTTCAGGGAATTCTCTTCCACATTCCACTGCAGTGTTTTGGGCACAGCCTCCGGCAAATACAGGGAAATCAGCATGCGGTGCAATTCATCTGCAGGAATATAGTTGTTGAACATAAACGACCGGGGAAAAGGGTATAAATTGCCCAAAGCGTCGTAATATTTACTTCCCATATACACATCACCGTAGGGATTCATTAAGCGCAACTGCGCTTCCTGCAAAGGCTGCCTGAACAGGGTATCGGTTTTATTTAAAAAGCAATACGGATTGGTATAATAGGCACTCAGCGTATCGCAGGGAAACTCGAAACGCTGGATAAGGCGCATGTCTTTAAAACCACGTGCAGCAAGGTTTTTGGCGATATAATCATAACCGAGGAACTCGTAAACACGGTTATACGATTCATTATCGCTCACCAGCATCATTTTTTTGATGTAGGCATCGATGCTTGGCCAGCCTGAGGGCTGCGACCAATCGGCACCGGAGGCTGTTTGGCAATACCATCCGCTGTCAAACCGTATTGGGGTTTCGGCATTGACCCTAAAGGGTTTTAAATCCTGTATTTTTTGCAAGGCCAGCAGCGAAGCCGGGAATTTTACCAAGCTGGCGGGGTAAAGATAATTTGCCTTATTAAAATGAAAATAGTGGGTATTAAGAAATGGAATTCCCTTTCTGTTCCTGTTAATCTGGGAATAGATAATCTGGTACCTGTACTTTTCAGGCTGGTTCAGTACTTTCTGGAACAGGGAACTGCCTTTGCTTCGAAATACCTGTTCCAGCCATTTGGAATCAGATGGCTCGAATTCAGGTTGTGCAAACAAACCCGAAGCATAAAACACCAATATCGCAACTGTAAAAAACCGCAATGTTCTTCTCCTTGCGACGGTAAGTTACGACAAAATTATTGTTTTTTTACACACAGCATGTAGTTCTGATTGTTATCCTGCCAGTGATAACCCAGGCTAAATGGCAGCGATTTCACCTTGGAACTATCCGCATACATTTTAGCCAGGTCTTTCTGGTAATGGCCTGAAGCACTAAAATTCTTTACAGGAATGGTGTATTTTCCATACAAATTCAGGTTATAATCCTTGGCCAGAAAGCGGTATGGGATGCCGGTATCATCCTGCAACAAGCTAGAGGATTTGGCGATGGTAAGGTCCTTGATTTTGCTGAAAGTTTCGTAGTGCAGCAAATAGCTGGCAGCTTTCACAAAGGTGTTGGCTTTACCGAATGCTTCAATGTGTTTTACCATTTCGGGTCTGGCTTGTAATCCGCCTTTGCCGCTGGTGCCTACATTGCTGATATCGGTATTGAAATATTCCAGGGTACGCACATCGTTGTATTTGCCTTCGGGGCAGAATGTGAACCTTACACCGCTTACGCCTTTTGGATTCTGGCTTCGTGGAACGGTTTTGCCGGCAGCATCCACGGTAATCAGCTCCACGTTCATAATTTCATGACCTGTGCGGGCGAAAAACACCATAAATACAGGTACAACACCTTTAACGGCAGGAATCTGGCTTCCCATGTAGCTGGTGATGAAGTAGCTTCTCCTGAAGATATCACCCAGGGCCTTTTCGATGCTTTGGAGGTAGTTCATTACCTGTGGCTGGGTCATTTTATCAAATGCAGGCAAATCGCCCACCATTTCGTTGGCTAAAAACAGGTATTGCTTGCTGTTTGGATAAAACTGTACCACATGTAAAAAATCGGGGCCTGAAAAGGGGTAGAACGTATTCAGGTTTTCATCCACTTTGGGGTATAATTCTTCTTTTGCCCATTTGCGCATAACAGCCAGGCGGTTTTTATCCATTTCTTCCCAGCGCTTGCTGAATTGGGCTGCATGTTCTTTCACCTGCTTTACACTGTCGTATTTGCCAAGTAAGCTGCCCGGTTTGGCAGGCATGCCGGAAATGAAACGCGCATAGTCGTTGAACTTGCGATCAAATGAAGGGGTGGCAACCTTTTTGGCAGCTGTGTCCTTTTGGGCAGTATCTGCATTCTTTTTGTCACCGGTTGATCCACCGCAGGAAATCATGATGATAACGGGGATGGAAGGAATTAAAAACAGGTATTTTTTCATGGTCGATATTTTGTTTAGTTGGAGGTAGTTGAGTTTCGGTCTGTGCTGATAAAATAGAGCAATACACCCAATAGGGCTGTTCCCAAACCAATGAGCGATTCGGTGGTTTTGGAGGTTAGTTGAAAATAACAAATCCAGATATTGCCTGCGATAAAGAGTATTGGGGTTATCGGATAGCCCAGGGCCTTATACCCTTCCGGCCTTCCGTGTCTGAAGCGGTAGATGATTACACCGGCAACGGTAAGGGTGGTAAAAATGGTTAAGGTAAACCCAATGTATTGCATGATGCTGTCAAAGGAAGCGGTCCACAGGATGATGAGGGCAAGCAGGGTTTGGAACAAAATTGCCGCCACAGGATTACCTTTATCATTGGTTCTGGCCAGCAAGCCCAGTGCAGGTACTTTGCCAAACATGGGTTGAATAACCCTGGGTCCGGCAATAATCATGGCGCTGATGGTACTCACCAGCAGGATGCAGATAACACCGCCCATTACTTTGCCACCCCAAGTGCCGAAGATATACTGCGCGCTGATGATGCCCACTTCTTTGGGTTGAAAAGCAGCTGCACCTTCTGTGGCCACCTTCATTTCATTCATCGGTGCCGACATCACAAAGACCGCATTCAAAAGCACATAAAGCAGCATAACCAGTAAGGTTCCCCACACAATACTTCGGTTCAGGTTCTTTTCCGGTTTCACAATTTCGCCGGCAAGGTAGGCACTGGCATTCCAGCCGCTGTATGCATAACTAACATATACAAGGTTTACGGCAAAGCCGGCCGTCATGATTTCGGATCCGCTCAAATCGGAGAAACCGAGTGCAATACCCTGGGTATTTCCATGATAGAGGCCTGCAGCAATGAAAAAACCAATTAGCAACACCTTAATAAGCGTAAATACCTTTTGAAAACTTACACCGGCACTGAGGTTAATGGCATGAATGGCGGCTATGAGCAAAATTACGCCCGTTCCAATCCACGTTCCGTTTAACTCCGGCATCACACCATGGGCATAGGTTCCCAGTGAGGCAGCCGCCAAAGCAATGGGAGCGCTAAAACCAACGGTTGCACTCACAAATCCGGCCATAAAACCAAGAGAAGGGTGGTATACTTTTGATAAAAAATGGTATTCACCTCCGTCCTGTGGCAAACGGGTAGCCAGTTCTGCGTAGCAAACGGCTCCAAGAAATGCCATGAAACCACCGGCTATCCAAAGGGCCAGAATGGTGAAAGCCTGCTGATGGCTGAGAAGCTGAAATCCCAGTCCGGTAAAGACACCCGTTCCAACCATATTGGCCACAACAAGGCTTACTGCAGCTGAGAGATCAATTTTGCGATGCGACATAAATTACAGCGTGCAAAAATAGGAGATTAAACTATTACCGCATGGGCTATTTTTGCAATTTATCATGATTCCCCATCAGCGCTTCTTCACGGTCGATATTCACACCCACATCATTCCCGAGCATTTGCCTGACTGGAAGGCCCAGTTTGGCTATGGCGAATTCATCTCCCTTCAGCACCACAAACCCTGTTGTGCAAAGATGATGATGGACGGAGAATTGTTTCGTGAAATTGAAAACAACAATTGGGATGCCGAACAGCGCATCAAGGAATGCGAAGCCCATGCCCACCCCGTGGATGTGCAGGTATTGAGCACCGTGCCGGTGATGTTTAGCTACTGGGCCGAACCCAAAGACACGCTGGAAATAGCCAAGTTTCTGAACGACCACATTGCCGGCATCGTGCACCGATATCCGAAACGGTTTGTGGGATTGGGAACATTGCCCATGCAACATGCGGGCATGGCAATACAGGAGCTGGAACGGTGCAAATCCATTGGGCTAAAGGGAGTGCAAATTGGTTCGCACATCAACCACTGGAACCTGAACCAACCGGAATTGTTTCCCATTTTTGAGGCCATGCAGGACATGGACATGGCCTTATTTGTTCACCCGTGGTGGTGGATGGCAAAATCTAAAATGCCGAAATACTGGCTTCCATGGCTGGTAGGCATGCCTGCAGAAACAGCCCTGGCCATGAGTTCCATGATTTTTGGGGGCATTTTTGAACGGCTGCCGAAATTGCGTGTGGCATTTGCACACGGAGGCGGATCGTTTCCGGGCACTTTCGGACGCATACAGCATGGCTGGCGCTGCAGGCCTGATTTGGTGGCGGTAGACAATCCCCACGACCCGGGAAAATACCTTGGTCAATTTTGGGTTGACAGCCTCACCCACGATGGACGCATGCTGGAATATTTGATGGAAATGGTGGGGCCGCACCGCATTTGCATGGGAACCGATTATCCCTACCCGCTGGGTGAAGACATTCCGGGTGAATTGATCCGCTCACTCAGCATTCCCGATGCCACCAAGCAAATCATGCTGGGCGACAGTGCCATGGAATGGCTTGGGGTGGACAAAAAACTGTTTTTGTAATGCTGAGGCACTGGTTTTTGCTGGGTGCCGTTTTGTTAACCTTCTTCTTTTTGTTTGTGCCTTCCGTGCTGTGGCTTACCGACAGGTTTTTGCGAAAAGCGCTGGAGCAGCGGCTGTTTGTGGTGAAGTGGCAACCCTTGTGGATGCTGATGGCTGGGGCATGCTGGCTGGCATGGGCGGTATTGAAGAATGTCGGCTATTAAGAACCCAAAAACGCGTCTACTTCCTTGAACACCAGTTCCGGTTCGTATCCGCGACCTATCAGATACTGCTTCAGTTTTCCGGCCCTTTTCCATGGGTCATTTTCTTTTAAGGTCCTGGCCTTTTTTTCAATACTAAATCGTAATTCAACGATATATTGCTGAGGGTCAGAATCCTTTAAAACCTTTTGTATTAGAGCTTCTGTAATACCTTTATTCTTTAAAGCTATCGTAATTTTACGATTACCCCATTTTTTAACCTTTAATTTTCCGCGGGCAAAGGCATAGGCAAAACGCTCTTCATTGATGAAGTTATGCTGAATCAAATGAACCAAAATCCCATCGGCTTCGGCTTTGCTTAAACCCATATTCCGCAATTTTTGGCTCACCTCCAGCTGGCTGCGCTCCTGGTATGCACAGTATTTCTCCGCTTTGATGAGCGCTTGCTGCAGTGTAGGCCTGGTTTTGGGTTTGCTCGCCGGATACTCCACGGTTGCAATTTACATGAATTACGACAAATCTGCACCGCTTAAACAGCGCGCAGGGTGAACACCGATATTTCAGGGAAAATGCCCAGGCGACCCGGATATCCGAGGTAACCAAAGCCCCTGTTTACATACAAATGCTGGTCCCCTTCAGAATACAAATCGAGCCATTCTTTGTACAACATTTTCACCGGGCTCCAGCGATAGTATCTTGTATCCACCCCAAATTGCATTCCGTGGGTGTGGCCACTGAACGTTACTGCGACTTCCGGCTGGTGTGATAGCACTTGCTCCCGCCAATGGCTAGGATCATGGCTTAGCAGCAACTTGGTAATGCCCTCTGCCCCTTTCAGTGCCACATCCAGTTTGCCATATTTTGGGAAACGGCCTTTGTTGCTCCAGTTTTCAACCCCAACAATGGCAAGCTTCTGACCATCTTTTTCCAAAATGCGATGCTCGTTTAACAGCAAATCCCACCCCATGGCTTGGTGATGTCCATACAAACGTTCCAGGTTGGCTTGCTGCTTGGGGGTGCGGTAATATCCTTTTTCCTTGTTACTGATGCGCGCCTGCAAGGGATCATAATCATCCCAGGGCACATAA
>CANKVN010000048.1 GCA_947487055.1 Flavobacteriales bacterium | reverse complement strand
CGGCCTTACTGGCGCCCCATGTCGGGCTTCTGCCATCAACGTACTCAATGGGCATTTGGAATGCCAGGCTTATTGCAGCACCCATGAAGGCGCTTTTTTTTTGGGAATATCCCGTGTGTCTGAATATTGCAGATGCAGCAGTACCTGTAAAATAAGCCCCAAATACATGGCCGGTTTTATCCATCTGAAGCCAGTCTTTGCTGTCGTTTATCCAATGAAAGCGCCCCATTTCTCCCTGGCTGTACCAAGTTTTATATAACAATATATGGGTGCCTACCACACCTGAGCCCAAGCCGATCCAGGCTGCGTTTTTGTGTTTTTGGCTTCTGAAACTACTGTCTGAAGAATATGAAGTGTTGGCGCAAGTGAATACGCTTAAAATAAAGATTAACTGATATTTGCGTTTAAAAATCAATTAGTTTAGGATAGCGGTTTTTACAGCATCAAGGATGGCAAATGCCTCCGATGAACTGGCTGCCTCAGCATAAACCCGCAGTACAGGTTCGGTGCCGCTGGGTCTTATCATTACCCACCCTGCATCGCCAAGCCTGAACTTGAAGCCATCGGTTTCTTCAATGGATTGAACAATGTAGTTGCCAAAGGTTGCGTAATCACCGGATTTGCACTGGTTTACTATGCTGTCTTTTTGGGCTTGCTCCAGGTGAAGGTCGTAACGCTCAACGGCAAAGCTGCCTATTTGCTGGTATATTTCACGGATAAGGGTAGCAATGGTTTTGCCGGTTTTGGCCATGTATTCCAACAGCACCAATCCCATCCAAATACCATCCCTTTCCGGAATATGGCCTTTAATGGCAATACCACCACTTTCTTCTGCACCAATGAGTACATCATCGGTAACCATGTATTCGCAGATGTATTTGAAACCTATTTTGGTGGTAATTGATTCCAGCCCCTTTACGCGGCAAAACTGCTCAACCTTATCGCTAACACTGAAGCTCTTAACCACTTTGCCGCTAAGTCCTTTGTATTCGGTAAGGTAGGCAATAAGCAGCAGTATCAAGTGGTGGCTGTCTACGAAATTGCCAAACTCATCAAAGAATCCTATACGGTCTGCATCGCCATCGGTGGCAAGGCCGCATGTGAATTTGGGATTGGATTTAATCAGCGCTGCAATTTCGGGCAAGTTTTTCAGAATGGGCTCGGGTGCACGGCCTTCAAATCCGGGATTGTGATTGGCATGCAGCAGTGTGGCTTTCGGAAGCAGTTTTTTAATCACGTTCTGTCCTGCACCATACATGGCATCGTATACCATGCCTTCGGATGCGGCGGTAAGCGCTTCCATGTCAAAATTGCTGCGTACATGGTCAAGGTACATGGTTTCCAGGTCTACCGAAATGATTTTACCCATTTTGCGGTAATGCTCATCGGGAAGGGCAGGCGAAACATCCATGTCGCTGATTAAATGTTCTACATCATCAATTACTTTTGGGCTGGCCGGACCGCCATACCCTGCTTTTATCTTGAAACCATTGTATGTGTGGGGGTTGTGGCTTGCGGTAATGATGATTCCTGCGGTGCAATTGAGTTTTTTTGCTCCCAGGCTTACCATGGGTGTACTCACAAATCCTTTGGCCAAATGCACAACAATGCCCTGGGAAGCCAAAATCCGTGCTGTTTCATCGGCAAACATTTCTCCGCCGAACCGGCAATCATGGCCTACCACACAAGCAGGTTCTTCTGATTGGCTTTTCAGCCACTTTGCAGTAGCCATGGCCACCCTTCTTACATTGGCGGTGGTAAACTGGTCGGCGATTATTTCGCGCCAGCCATCGGTTCCAAATTTAATCTTATACATCTTGATGCTGTTTAATAAAATTGTACATACCGGCTCACCTGTGACCAGGAATAAACCGATAATGCTTTTAGGTATTTATGTGAGTCCCATTCAGGAATGAGCGTGTTGTTTATTTTGATCAGGGTGTAATCAAACTGCTTTTCCAGCAATACATCGTCCAATGTTTTGAATTGGCACATCAATTGCCATTCCAGTAAGGTTTTTAGGCTGATGGTGTTGAGTGGTTTATCGTTGATATACAGGGTGATTTCCTTGATTTCGACCTGAATTCCGGATGTTGTTTTGGTCCATTGTTCGTGCACTTCGATGGAGGTTAATTTAACATCATTGGACATTGATTTGTAATCGTAGTATTTGTCCGCACCCAGGTTAAAGAGCACATCCTTGTTGTCATTGAGAAAGAACTGTATGTTCCTGAATACGGTGTTTCCCAGGGCATCGGTATCATCAACGTTAGGTACAATGTGGTACTTAATATCCTTTGTTTGTGGCATTTCCATGAGACCTTCTATGGTCTTTTGGTGGTAAAAAGCCTTATCGCGGATAACAATTGCTTTTTCAGGCTTTTCCGTGAAGGTTTCACGGCCAAATTGTACCACATTGAAGTTGTAATTTCGGCTGTAAAGTGCTTGGGTAAGGCTGATATTGGCTGGTCCGTTCACGTTGCATTCCAGCATTGTGGCAGACAAAACCGACCAGCTTTCTTTCAGGTCTATGTAACCGTAACTCACCTTGCCTTTTTTTCCATCGTTAATAAACGATAAACCAATGATGGTGAAGGAAGTTTTTCTTCTGCTGCTGCTCCATACCTCATGCAAAAAAACATTGGCTGTTTTGTTGAACCGGGTATCCGAGGATTGCTCAATAGCTTGCAATGCAGCTGCAGAAATGCGAACCGCTTTCTTGGGTGAATCCCAAAGTTTTACCTTTCCACTAAGTATGAGCGGGTAGCAAATGTTTTGAAGTTCATACACCATGTTGAATCCCATGGAATCACTTTGTCGGTTAATGTTCAGGTTTACCAAAACAGGCTTGTTGGTGTATGCCCACAAACCACCTGCGTGGAAGAATGCCACGAGCAAGAAAAAGCGATATGGCAATATGCGAATCAATATATTATCGGTTAAAACCGATTAAGCAATTAAGTAAAGGCGTTTTCGCCGGTTATTTCATGGCCCAGAATCAGCAGGTGGATATCGTGGGTTCCTTCGTAGGTAACCACGCTTTCCAAATTGGCCATGTGGCGCATGATTGGATATTCACCCGTAATGCCCATTCCTCCAAGCATTTGGCGTGCTTCTCTGGCAATGTTCAGTGCAATCTCAACGTTGTTTCGTTTGGCCATAGAGATTTGTGCAGGTGTTGCTTTGCCGGCGTCCATCAACTGGCCAAGGCGCCATACCAATAATTGAGCTTTGGTGATTTCTGTAATCATTTCGGCCAACTTCTTTTGTTGTAGCTGAAATCCTGCGATTGGTCTGCCAAACTGTTCACGCTGTTTGCTGTACCTCAGCGCGGTATCGTAGCAATCCATGGCTGCGCCCAAAGCGCCCCAGCTTATGCCATAACGGGCACTATTCAGGCAGGTGAGGGGGCCTTTTAAGCCTTCCACGCCGGGAAGGATGTTCTCTTTGGGAACCTTTACATCGTTAAAGACCAGTTCGCCGGTGGCGCTTGCCCTTAAACTCCATTTGTTGTGGGTTTCGGGTGTGGTAAAACCTTCCATGCCCCGCTCCACGATAATGCCTTTTATTTTCCCCGCTTCATTTTTGGCCCAAACCACTGCGATATCGGCAAATGGTGCGTTTGAAATCCACATTTTGGCTCCATTCAAAACAACATGATCGCCTTTGTCCACGAAATGGGTAACCATTCCGCCGGGATTGCTGCCATGATCGGGTTCTGTTAGTCCAAAACAACCCATCATTTCACCGGATGCCAGTTTTGGCAAATATTTTCTTTTTTGTTCTTCGCTGCCGAACTTGAAAATGGGATACATAACCAGGCTGCCTTGAACGCTGGCTGTGCTTCTGATGCCGCTGTCGCAGCGCTCAAGCTCCATCATGATTATGCCATAGGAAGTGTAATCCAAACCGCCACAGCCGTATTCTGCGGGCAACTGCGGTCCAAAACCACCAACACCGGCAAGATCCGGAATAATGTGGTGTGGAAATTCTGCACGTTGTGCGTAATACTCGATAATGGGAGACAGGTCTCTTTTAACCCAATCGCGAACCGAAGCACGAATAAGCTGTTGTTCTTCGGTTAATAATTCGTCTATGGCATAAAAGTCAGGTGCCTGATAACGGTCTTTGCCGCGATTTGCAGCGTATAGTTCATCGAGATTTTGTTGCTCCATTTTCTTTATTTTCTTTGCAAAGGTACATTGTTCCTTTTTTTTGTACGTCAATTTATAAAACTTGAATCAAATGTTAACCATTTTTTTGCGAAAACAATCCGTAATCTGCCCCATTGGGGTGCATGAATTTGAGCGCCTCCAAGGTGTTAAGTTGCTTATCTCCGTTGAGGTTTCGTTTTCTGTACATCCTGATCAGGATCAGCTGTCCCAAACACTGGACTATACAGAATTGGTGGATATTGTGAATCAAAAGGCTGCCAAACCCCAGCTTTTGCTGGAAACATTGGCCCAGGAAATTGCAGCAGAAATCAAAATTCGGACAGCTATGCCAATAGAAAAAATCAATATCCTCATTGAAAAACCCCAAATCCCTCATGTTGGCTACCAAGCCGAGGCTTGTGGTATAGCCATGGAATTTCGTTTTTAAGCAAAAAAAGTTACCTTTGATTTACTTTATGCGATTAAAAATCGGGCTTTATTTATTCAGTTCACTGCTCATTCAGTTTTCTTATTCCCAAAGCAATCTTCCGGGCATTGCGGGTTGGATAACCGACAAAAAAACCGGCGAGCCAATCGAAAATGCCATTGTTATTGATAGTTCTGATTTACAATATACCCATACCAACAGGGATGGATATTACAACATGGGTGTGGGCAGCGGTAAGCATGTTTTGCTGTTTGCGGCCTCCGGATACCAGTCTGTTCGGATGATTGAAGATGTTTATTCAGCCAAGGATTTCAATGTGGAACTGACGCTTTTACCCGCAAATCAAAACGATACCAATTGGAATAAGTACCATGCCATCTTTGATATTCGCAGCGGACATGTGAGTCCCAGCAGAAAGCAATCTTTGGAAATGCCTGCTTTGCTAAGTATTCCGGATCCTGTTAAATGGCTGCAATTTATGCCTGGCGTATCTGGTGGCTTGGAAGGCCTTAGTGGAATGTATGTGAGGGGAGGCAACAGTGATCAAAACCTGATGATGATGGATGGCCTGCCGATTTATGGCAATGGTCATCTTTTTGGATTATTGAGTTCATATAACCCGGAAGTGATAGGAAATACGGAATTCTATCGCGGGGTGGCGCCCTCCCGATATGGCGGAAGGGCCGGTGCTGTGATGGATGTGGGCATGAAAGAAGGCAACAATAAGGAATGGCGAGGCACATACAACCAAGACCTTTTGCTCCTAAACCTCGCTGCCGATGGGCCACTAAGCAGCGATGGAAAGGTTACAGGTAGTTTTGGAATTAGAACGTCATGGCTAGACATGTTTTTGCCTAAATCTGGAGATATTTATGCTTATTACAGCCTTTATGACCTCAACGCCAAAGTGAGCTGGAAAATAGATGATAGAAACAAATTGCGGTTTTTTGCCTACAGCGGCCGCGATAAGTTTGAAGCCCAGTTTAAAGATGAATCCCGCGATTCGCTGAACAGGCAGGTGGGTTTTTTGTTAAAGTATGGATTTAGCTGGCAAAACAACCTTTTTGGGGTTCAGTGGTCGCACAAAATAAACAGCAGGCATTTTGCCAATTTCAACGCAGGACTTAGCCGCGCCACATACCGCTCGCCATTGGAACTGGGCGGCAGCATCACAACCGATACATCGGTGTCTTCATTCGCCATCAAAACCAAACTTGCAAACGCCATTACCAATTATATTGCCAGAAGCCATTTTGAATACCGTTTAAAAACCAATACCCAGCTTCGTTATGGAGCAGAATTGGTTTTACATACATTTAATCCATCTTCGTTTTACCTGTTCTTCAGCAGCAATAACAACAACGACGACACCACCTATGGATTGAACAATAAATCCTTTTCCCCGGAGTTGAGTGTTTATGGAGAATATGAGCAGAATTTGGGCGCAGGACTAAAGGTTAATCTCGGTGCACGATTGTGGAGTTTTACCGGTTATGGCAAAACATGGATCAGGCCCGAGCCTAGGATTTTAATCAGCCAGATTTTACAAGGACAAAAAGCCCTTAAACTGGGTTTCAGTATCGCAAATCAAGGGGTTCACAGGCTTAGCAGTGTCAATTCCAATTTGCCCGGAGATATCTGGTTTCCAACCGGCGGAAATATTCGTCCGCAGCGCACCATGCAAATAACCGGAGGTTTTTATCAGCCCTGGAAACGCGGCATCGAATTTAGCATGGAAATGTACCTGAAATCATTTGATGGCATCACTGACCTGACCGGCAAGGATGATAATAATTTTGAACCACGATATTGGGAAAGGGTGCTGGCTCAGGGAACCGGAAGGGCTTATGGTATTGAATTTCTGTTAATGAAAAAAGTAGGTCGCTGGAATGGTCTTGCAGGATATTCATTATCCAAAAGTGACCGCAATATAGAGGGCATCAACTTTGGCAATACATTCCCGTTTCGCTGGGACAGAAGGCACAAATTGTCGATGCAGTGGGTTTTCAATGTGAATAAGAACTGGCAACTACAGTTTGGCGGCGTTTGGATGACAGGCAATGCCGTAACGGTGCCCACCGGTCAATACTTGTCTGCCGACGGAATGATGGTGCTTGATTATGCCTCAAAAAACAACTTCCGGATGCCCGCTTATCGCCGCATAGATTTTGGCTTTACCAAACGCCTGAAACCCTATTTGCGCCGTGATTACAATACCTATTACGGTGTGAATGTATACAATGTGCTTTCCCGAAATAATCCATTGTTTGTGAGGGTTGATCAACCGGCAGGACAGGCTGTGCAGGCCATTGGTATTTCATATTTTCCCATAATCCCCACAGGTTTTTACCGCATCGTATTTTAACCATGAAACAAATTATCAAATTCGCCATATTTTCACTCCTAATGGTTGCTTGTGAGACCAGGTTGGACCTAATCCCCGGCAATACCAAAACCCGTTTGGTGGTGAATGCCCTTATCAATGATCAGGACCAGATAGAAATTCAGGTGAGCAAAACCATACCCCTTGGAAGCAGCGCGTCGGTAGAATTTTTAAACAATGCACAGGTTGTGGTTCGCGACGAATCCGGTAAAAGTTATCCTTTTGTGTTTAATGTTGGTACCGACAAGTATTATTATCCTGCAGGATTGGTTGCACAGGCGGGTAAGTATTACAGCGTTAGTGTTTCCGTGAACGGACTGGATGAGGTTTTTTCCGAATTGGTTATGCCTTCAAAGGCAACAACAGCAAAAGCAGTATGGAAGGACAGCACCGATCTGGATTCATCTGGTTATCCCACCGGAACCCTCACCATTAAGCTCCTTGACCGTGGCGATGAACCCAATTACTATCGCGTAGGCCTGTATTATTATGATCCTGTAACAGCCTACTGGAACATGCTGAAACCGGTAACCACCGATGCGGCAATCGATAACGAAGCCATAAAAAGTGAAAAAGGAACATGGGTTTTCTCTGACCGAACATTCAATGGTCAAAACAAGTCCATTGCCTTTATAACCCCATTTGGATATGCCTCGGGAAGTCCTAAGTATTTGGTGGTTACAGAGAGCCTCAGCGAGCCGTATTTTAAGTATTTTGAAAGCATCGAAAATTACAAAAAACCATCAAGTGCCTTTGCTGAACTGACTCCTATCTATTCTAATATCAGAAATGGGGTAGGAATTTGGGCCGGTAGCAGCATTGCCCGCGATACGATTCAATAATTCAACCTGATTTTTACACGTCAAGTGAAATTACACGTGTAAAATAGACGAACTTTGCGGCCTTAATTTGATTGCTTGAACAAACCGGCTGCGATATTGGTGAAAGGTGCTAGACAGCACAATTTAAAAGGAATAGATGTAGCGTTCCGCCACAATAGCTTTACGGTCGTTACCGGTGTTTCCGGTTCCGGCAAAAGCAGCCTGGTGTTTGATACCTTGTTTGCTGAAGGACAGCGACGTTATGTGGAAAGCCTAAGCAGTTATGCACGGCAGTTTATGGGCCGCATGAAAAAGCCCGACGTGGACTTTATTCTCGGACTTTGTCCGGCTGTGGCCATCGAGCAAAAGGTGAATACCAGAAACCCGAGAAGTACGGTCGCTACCTCAACTGAAATATACGATTATTTAAAATTGCTGTTCAGCCGAATAGGGCATACCATTTCGCCCATTAGCGGTCGGGAAGTCAAAAGGCATACCATTGCCGATGTAATTGCCTATTGCAACACCATTGCAGCAGACAACACCATAATGGTTGTTGCTCCTTTGCTGGAAAATGAATTGCTGAAGGATAAGCTTGAACTGCTGCAGCAAAATGGATTTAGCCGGGTACTCATGCAAGGAAAGGTTTACCGGATAGATGCGTTATTGCAGCAGGTTTTTCATCCCCATGGCGATCATTTTTTGGTAATTGACAGGCTAACGGTTGATTTGCAGGACGAAGATTTTGCAAGCAGACTCACAGATGCTGTAGAAACTGCATTCTGGGAAGGCAAAGGGGCTTGCTCTATCGTGGTTAATGATGATGTATGGACCTCTTTCAGTAATCTTTTTGAACTTGATGGAATGGCTTTTGAAATCCCAACACGTGATTTTCTGAGTTTTAATAACCCATATGGTGCCTGCAAGCGTTGCGAAGGTTTTGGCAACGTGCTGGGGATAGACGAGGATCTTGTTGTTCCCGATAAGTCTACCAGCGTTTACGAAGGCTGTGTGGCGCCATGGAAAGGCGAAACGATGGGAGCCTGGCGCGAGGACTTTATTCGGTTGGCAGTGGCAGCCGATTTCCCCATACATAAGCCCTATAAAGACCTTAGCAAAGAACAGAAAAAGCTTTTGTGGGATGGTACATCTAAACTTCCCGGAATTCACGATTTCTTCAAATACGTAGAGGAAAAATCATACAAAATACAATACCGTGTAATGGCCGCCAGGTACCGTGGCAAAACGGGCTGTCCGGATTGCAATGGTACCCGCCTGCGCAAAGAAGCCGGCTATGTGAAGTTGCTGGCTAAAAATGAAGGTGAACGCATTCCTGAACAGGTAAGTTTGCAGGATGTGTTGCTGATGAATATTGATGATTGTTGCGATTATTTTTCATCGGTTATTTACGATGAAATCGATTTATCAGTAGCACAACGCATACTATCAGAAATAATTTCCAGGCTGGGTTTCCTGCAACAAGTGGGACTTGGTTACTTGTCCTTAAATCGGTTAAGCAACTCCCTAAGTGGTGGCGAAAGCCAGCGGATTAACCTTGCAACAAGCCTGGGCAGCAACCTCACAGGCAGTATGTATATTCTTGATGAGCCCAGTATTGGCCTTCACAGCAGGGATACGGAGAAACTGATAGGGGTGCTTAAAATGCTTCAAAAGGAAGGAAACACGGTCATTGTGGTGGAGCACGACGAAGATGTTATGCGCGCAGCAGACCGTGTCATTGATATTGGCCCTCAGGCAGGTAATTTAGGCGGTGAAGTTATTTTTAGCGGAGATTTTAATCAGTTGCTGGCCGATAAAAATAGCCTTACCGGAGCTTATTTAACCGGTAGGGAAGAGATTGCCATTCCGGCCCTAAGGCGCAAGTGGAAGCACAGTATTCTTGTGAAAGGAGCCGAGGCAAACAACCTGAAGGATGTTGATGTGGATTTTCCGCTCGAGGTTTTTACAGCCGTAACGGGTGTGAGTGGAAGTGGTAAAACCAGCCTGGTAAAGCAAATATTGTATCCAGCCCTGAGCAAGGAAGTAGGGCAATACATCAGTGCCAAAACCGGTAATTACCGAAGTTTGGAAGGTGCTAAAAAACTGGTTAAAGCCGTAGAGCTGGTCGATCAGAATCCCATAGGAAAGAGCAGCCGCAGCAATCCTGTAACCTATGTGAAGGCTTACGATGAGGTGCGTGAACTTTTTGCTGATCAGCAGCTTAGCAAATTCAAAGGGTACAAACCTGCACACTTTTCATTCAATGTAGATGGTGGCCGTTGCGATGCCTGCCAGGGTGAAGGGGAAACCGTAATTGAAATGCAATTTATGGCAGATATTAAGTTGCCATGCGAGAATTGCGGGGGTAAGCGCTTTAAAAACGAAGTGCTGGAAGTAACGGTAAGGGACAAAAACATCTTTGATATTCTGGAATTAACGGTGGATGAAGCGATGCTGTTTTTCGCCCCGGAAAAAGGCATACATGATCGGTTGAAGCCTTTGCAGGATGTGGGTTTGGGTTATATTAAACTAGGTCAGGGTAGCCATACCCTTTCCGGGGGTGAGGCTCAGCGGGTTAAGCTGGCTTTTTACCTAAGCAGGGCTAATCCACATAAGGAAGGCGGAACGGTATTTATTTTTGATGAACCAACCACGGGTTTGCATTTTCATGACATCAAGAAATTGATGGCCAGCTTCAATGCGCTGATTGATAAAGGCAACACTGTGATTTGTATAGAACACAACCTGGATGTGGTGAAATGCGCCGATTGGGTTATCGATATGGGGCCGGAGGCCGGAGATCAGGGGGGCGAATTGGTCTTTAGCGGCACCCCCGAAGACTTGACCAGAAATACAAAAAGCTATACAGGTAAATACCTGAAAAGCAAATTTTTATAATGTCCTACTTTAATTAATTGTTTAAGTAAACATCCAGGGTGTTTTCTTTCATAATAGCCACTTCACCCGGGTTGGCATTTTTGGGTTTACTCACAAATTTTCTTTCGGTGTAGATAACAGTTGCCATGCCGTGGCTTTTGGCTTTGCTGTTTTTAACAGCCAGTTCAGCTGCTTTTTTCACAATGCCATCCGGAAAAGAAGCACCTGATTTTTTGATGATTACATGCGAGCCCGGATAATCGCGAACGTGAAGCCAAAGGTCGTTTTTTGCAGCCAAACGAAGCATTTCATCGTTGCTTCTGGCGTTTTTACCCACCCAAATCCGGAAACCATCAATGGAATACTCGCGGTAGGGTTTGGTGTCCTGAGGCTTGGTTGCAGCTACTGCAGGTATAGGCCTCAAATCTGCAGGGGTTTTGGCATTCTTGGCTGCCATTAATCGTGCTTCCGTTTCCACCACCAGGTTTTTTGTTGTCTGCAGCTGCTGTGTGAGGGTGCGTTTCTCTATGCCTTCGTTTTTGCCTTTTTTGTAATAACGTTCGGCGTTTCCAGCTGCATCAAGTTTTGGATCCAGCTTCACCCTAATTTGATTACCGGTGTAGTAATCGGGGATAAATGCACTGCCAACGCCTTGTTTAATAAGGTGTGCATAGGAGAGTAAGAGGTCGCCAATTTCTTTGTAGCTGCGTTTGTTTTCGAGTGCATGCAGCCTTGCGGTATATTCTGTTTCAAGCTTGGTTTGGTGGTTCAATTTCCTTTCAAGCTGTTTTATCAAATCATTTTTACGCTGAAAAAAATGAAATTGTCTTAGGTAAAGATTGGCAAATTCAAACAAGCCATTTGCGCCTTTAGCAGCAAGATCGTAACCCTCCGTGGCTTTAAACAGGAGTGCCGGCGTGGGTTGTTTTTGTGATATGTAAATATCGATATCTATAGTTTCATCGCCTTTAAACGATTTTGTATTTTCCACCAAAGACCTAAAATCAAATTCCCAATCCTGTTTCAGCCCAAGTCGAAAAATACCCAGCGGTTTATTCATTCCGTTTTCGAATAGCAGCACATTTCCAAACCTACCGAAGCCTTTTAAAACCAGGTTGCTGCCATCTTCAAAATCCATGGATAAAAGACGTTCTCCTTCAAATCCACGCACTTGCTTTATGGTCCTTTGCTCTAATTGTTTGAATTGCTTAATGCATTTCTTGCCTGGTAATTGTGGATGAGAAGGCTGGGTAAAAAACATTTCACCTCCAGCAAAACGCATGGTTAACTGGTACGGTTGGCCATTGTTCAGGGTAAATTCCAATACCAAATCGTCTTTGTCTGTGCTGAAGCCCATGCAAAAAGTACCATTGGCCAACAACCTGTTCAGGTGTTGAGCCATGATGTGATATGTTAATGCGCTTGAATACAAGGATTGGTTGCAAAAATACAACCGGATTATTTGGGTCTGAGCAATAAAATAATGCCTTTATCCTGTTTATTGGGTGTTTTACGGCCTTTGTATCTTATTTGATACGCATATATGCCTTCCGGGCAATCTGTGCCATTGTTGCGGCCGTCCCAGTATTCATTTGGGTTTGAGGTTTTAAATACAATTTGGCCCCAGCGGTTGTAAATCATAATTTCGAATTCCTGTGCACCGATAACCACAGATTCCAATTTATCGTTAAGCCCGTCATTGTTGGGTGTGAATGCGTTTGGAACGTAATAAACCACCGTATCCCTATAGCAAATGGTGACAGACATGCTATCGCTACAGCCACCACTGTTCTGCACCACAAGTTTTATGCTGTATTTGTTTAAATCGCCGGAATAAGTGTGTTTGGGGCTGGTTGCCGGGTCAAAAGGTTCTGAAGTACCATCACCCCAATACCAGGTACCTTGTGTAGCACCCATGCAATTGTTAAATATCCTCAGGTTGGGGTAAATAGGGCTCAGGCATTTGGCGCCGTAGGGAATATTGGCAATAAAGGCAGCGGTAATGGCCTTGTATCCGGGCATTTCGATGCTCGTGTCTGAGATGCAGCCGGTTCTTAGGTTTTCGGCGGTTACCCGATAAAGATTACCTGCAAGTGCACTAAGGGAATCGCCAATATATGAAGGGCTCACATCCCATACAAAACGATAGGGATCTTTGTCCTGCATGGATACTTTAATCCAGCCCATCTGCCCAAAACAAATTGGCAACGATGTCTTTGCCTTGAAATAGGGTTTTGGATGCTTGAATATGGGCACATCCGCAATGCCAGGTTCGCTGCATCCGTCAGTAACGGTGACGCGGTAGGTTTGCGAGCTGGCTGGACTTACGAAGGTGCCATTTCCGGTTTGGCCGTTGCTCCAGGAGTAAAAATAGGAAAATTTATCACCGCCGCTGGCTGTTGCGCGTAACCATACTATTTCTCCAGGACAAATGGTATCGATGGGTGGATTTACCTTTACTTTCAGGGTGTCCCAAACGGTTACATCAATTTTGGCACTACCTGTGCATGTTCCGGAAACCAGGGTGTAGGTGAGGGTGTGGGTGCCGCTACCAGCAATCATGGGGTTAAAATCACTGCCAGAAACACCAGGGCCTGAAAAGCTTCCTCCAGGTAAATTGGCCATTAATCGGTATTTTACGTTTTTGAAACAATAATCTGTGGTCGGATTTACAAACCACAATACTGGCACGGCATCTACCCGAATGGAGAAAGTGACCGTACACCCAAACCGGTTGCTAAACGTAATGGTATGCGTTCCTGCACCTGCAACTGCAGGATTGAAGGTTCCCAAAGCCGCATTGGTAATGCCTTTGCCAGAGAATATGCCACCGGATTCGCCTGCTTTGCAGTTAAACGCAGCAGAACTTATGCAAACAGCAGTGTCTTTCTGAGCGGTTGGTTTTGGCCTCACATAGGCTAGTATGGAGTCCGTGCAGCCATTTTTTTGATAGGTTAAGGTATGAACACCAAAGCCGGCAATGCTTGCGGTAAAGGTATTTGTTCCGGTAATTCCGGGTCCTTTCCATGTTCCCAGGTTAGGACTTAGGCCCAGTAAAGCATTGTTTAGCACTCTCGCAGCGGATTCAATGCAAAAGAACTGGGTATCTTTTTTGCTTATTTTGGTGGGAATAAGGTAAACGAATTTTTTATCCGAACAAACCCCGCTTCGCAAGGTTAACGTATCAATATAGGTTGCTTTTCCCAGCCCGTTGAAGAAAGAGGGGTCGTAGTCAGGACTGGTTGCACTGTTAATGCCCTTACCAGTCCAGCTGTAATTGGTTATTGGTCGGAAGTTTTTAAGTACCTTAAGGCCTGCTGCAGGGCAGAAGGTATCGTTTGGACCGGCTTCACTTTGCAAAACCGTCAATCGGGTAGTGTCCGTACAACCGCCGGCATTCCAGATGATTAATTTGGTTCCGGCACCACCGGTTTGGCTGGGATTATACCAGCCCCAGTAAGAATTGGTTAAACCGGGAAACCAATTGGGATAGATACCTTTGGGCGAAAATGTCAGGGTGTCTGCTGTGATGGATTCACAGGTGGTATCAAACTTTGGAACAACCATGTTTTCCACGCGAATGGTTTTAACGCTGATGCAGCCTTTCCATGTATAGGTGTCTTTGTAAACACCCGGAACATCGGGGGTGAAAATTCCTGCTGGCGTGATTTTTGGGCCTGACCATTTTCCGCCTGCCGGGCCATACCACCAAACAGCCTGTGCCGGTTTTCCAGGACAAAATACATTTTCCAGGTTCCATGGTGCAGTGGTATTCACAACCACGGTATCCGCACAACTGCCAACCTGGTACCATACCTTGCAGGCACCCCAAAAAACGGATGGTTTAAATTCACCTGTAAGGTTATTTACAATGCCTGTTCCATACCATTTTCCGCCGGCTGGAGTAGCCCTTAGGAACATGTTTTTGCCATAGTAACAGACATCGGTGTCTGCCATGGCCACAGGCGGATCCAGAACTGCAATATCCACAGTATCTGCGGAAGGAATGGAAATGCCATCTGTTACCCTAAGAATGTACCTTGTATTTGCCGTTGGGCAAATGCGCTGAGGACCTGCACCGAACATCGCGGGAGTCCAGGTATACACGTATTTGGATGGTGTTCCGCCGCTTACGGTTGCACGCAAATAGGTGCAACTGCCTTTGCAAATGGTGTCCGAATCTGCTTTAAGAATAACTTTAAGTGGACAGTCTGAAACATTGAATATTAATTTACTGGTTGTTAAATATACACTATCACAAAAGTCTTTCCAATATACATTAAGTTGTAGGGTATAGCTACCATTCAGGTTTAATGGTCCACTTACGTTAACCGTAAAAGTCTTGGTTTTTCCGCCCACACAGTTATCCGGTACTACCGAACTGATGCCAATACCAATAGGCCCTGAAATGCTAGCGTTAATATTTTTTATGCTGTCACAGGGGATGAATTGATTGCTAATTACCTTAAAACTGGTTGCATTGCATTTTACCGTACTACTTAAGGTTAACGCAGGGATTGGCGGAGGGATAATGGCAGTTATAATATCTGCTTCCCAGCCGTAGCAAGCCACACTTTTGTCTGTTTTGAAGTGTATGGTAATAAAACTGTCTTTGCTGACAATGGTTCCGGGTCCTTTGCTGCCGCTCCAGCGCCCAAGCAGGGAAGAAAACGTATCCTTTCCATCAAAAATGCTGAGCACGTCATTGTCTTTTTCCGTGCAAAATGATTTGAATTTTAAGGTGATGCTTTTGGCGCCGGGAACACTAAGGGTGAGGATGTAGTTTTCATTATGGTCATAATCTCCTTTGGTTTTTCCTTTTTCGCTGTCCTTAAATATCCCTTTGCACACCCTAACGCGTCCATTTTGCATGAATACTTCTGTTTGGGCAAATGCGGGAAATGCCAAACCTGAGAAAATCCATATCAATAGAAGACGCCTAAGCATTAACGGGTAATGGTGATTTCCGGTGTTTTAATGGGGTTGCTGAAATTGCCTGCTCGGTCTTTTATACGCAGGGTGAAGGATGTGGTTTCTATATTGCCCGTTCCAAGCAGGAAAACATTGCGCAGGTTCATGGTCAGTTGCCCTTTAATCCTGATTTTAGCATCGGTGGGCGCAAGGGGTGGAATGTAGTATGTATCTGTTTTTTGAAGCCGCTCATCCTGCACTTCAAGGCTGTTGATATCAGCGTTTTCAAAACCCAGATCGCCATCGCCATCCTCGTAGGTAAACGTAATTTTTAGCGAATCGGTGAATTGCTTAACGATTGTTGGTTCAATCTTTACCAAAGCTATGCGGGGAATGGGATTTCCTGTGGTATTTACAACCTCCTTGCAGCCAAACGAGAGGAACATAATACCGGTCAATGATAGGGCAATGTTTCTGTTCATCATGGGATACGAAGGGCGAAATATTTTTTAAGGAAAAACATGCTGTTTTTGTTTGGCAGCTGGTAATTGTTGTTTACATTGTCACTGCAGGTAATTCTGAACCAAACAACATCGTAGGGTTGCATGCCTGCTGTGGAAAAAGTGTAATTCCAGACATAATCTGAAGTACCTGCATACAAGCCGGGTAAACTTTTGGGAGAACCCTTAACCAGCGGTTTTTCATTGGCTGGGTCATACACTTCCGGGTTTGCAGACCAGTTTATGGTCATGTTGGTCAGGTTTTCCTGGTTCAGCACATCGTCGGACAGTGAGAACCACAAATCCACATTTTGCCCAGCTGCTGCAAGGATTGGCTCGTATTTGCCACCCCTGCCCAGTTGGATTCCGTTTACCAGTGCCTGAACGCCTAGAATCTGCGGCGGAAAATTTGCGGTTCCGGGTTTGTTTCCTTTGGAATCGCGGGCGCCATTGTTAATCCAGGTTCGAAGGTTGGCAAGAAGCACATCTTTTTTGGTAGGGTAGGTGCTTCCGGGTTCCAGTGCCAATGGCATAATCCCTGAATTTCCTCCCAAATCAACGGTCATGCGGTAAGGCAACATGCTGGCATCTGCATTTCCCGGAACAACCCGTGCATTGAAGGTCCCTGCCAAATCATTTTTAATGGGTTTTACATTCACCAGTGAAGCAAAAGAGCTTTCAACCGTGCGAAAATCAGGTTCAAATGTGCCATCGTGGCAACCACTATTGGCGCAGGTGGGCGAAAACAAATCCCGGTGTAATCCCTGAATAGAGGTAGGGTCTGCCGAAGAATCTTTGGAGGTGGTGGTGTCCCGGTTTATTTTAATGGGTTTTAAATAAGGATTATCGATGTCGGCGCCATCCTTTTTACAGGCTACAAAAGCCATCAAAAGACCGGTAAATGCGATATAAAATAAGGTGGTTGGTTTCATCACATTCTCATGAATAAACTTTGTGCCTGTGGGTCAATATATGGACTCGCTTTGACTTCATCGTAAATGCCGAATATATCTGCAATGGTGGGCACGATATCGGTTAATCTTCCTACACGGTTGCTTTCAGAGCCTACAGATGTTTTGGGTACATTTTTGCCGGCCATAACAGACCAAACCCTCATCGCATTGGCGTCGCTGTGGTCAAATGCGTACCAGTCGTTTTCATCCAGAATGGGATTGGGATTGAGGTTTCTGCCACACTCAGGCGCAACAATGATGATGGTGTTTCCCGACATTTCAGGAATGTTGTTTTGTATGTAATTCCACAACCAGCCAACAGAATGATCTGCCCGGTGCAGGCTTCGCAGGTATCCGGTAAAATTGCTGTGGCAACCATCTACTGCGCTCATGTTCACGGTCAAAAACTTGGGTTTGAAGTGACGCAATACTTCAGCAGCATAACTGATGTTAACCGCATCTCCATTGTCGGTTACAGGAGGACGCGGAATCAATCCCTGGTCCTGGCGTTGGTATACCAAACGGATAAACTCCTTGATCCTGGTTTTTTCCTCATCGGTATTTTTAATGGTTTCCAACTGATCTACAGAAAGGCCAAAACTCTGGTCCAAAAAGTTCTTCATGTAATACATGGGCTCCAGCTCTGCCCTCGAATAGGGTTTACCGTTGCCCAGAATTTCCCGTCCTACGCCGCCAAAAGTATATGGTGCAGCAAACATATTTCCACCGTATTGCAGGCCGTAATCCTTATTGTTACTGCAGTTGAGCAGGGGAGTGCTGTTGCCAATGCCATTGGCAATAAACCATGTGTCTATGGCATTGAATCCAG
>CANKVN010000047.1 GCA_947487055.1 Flavobacteriales bacterium | reverse complement strand
CATTGCCCGTGACGGCGGCCTGGGCTGGCAACCTCAAGAATATTCGCCGAAACCGTCCTGCTGCCGTGGTATATTGCCTTGGCGAAACACCAGCTACCGAAATTCCGGGCAACATCAATCAACTGGAGCTTTCCATCAATGCAGCAGACATGCAGGCTTTGCGACGGTTGAAATCCCTTAAGGTTCCTGTGGTTCTTGTATTGTGCCTTGGACGTCCACGGATTATTACAGAGCTGGTGGAAGTGAGTGACGCCGTGGTTCACGCTTATCTGCCGGGTCATGAGGGAGCAAAAGCCATTGCAGGTGTGCTTTACGGCCAGATTAACCCCTCTGGGAAGTTGCCTTTTACCTATCCGCGCTACAGCGGAGATATCGTGCATTATGACCGCAAGCACAGCGAAGACAATGATATAAATTTTGGTGACAAGGCCTATCAGCCCCTGTTTGATTTTGGACATGGGTTGTCTTATACCCGCTTCGGTTACCAAAACCTAACAGCAGCGGTGCGCAACGACAGCTTCTATTTGAAGGTTAATGTAAAAAACACAGGAAGTAAGCGTGGTAAAGAGGTGGTGCAATTGTATTACCGGGACGAATTTGCCCAGGTAACCCCATCGGTAAAAAAACTGTGTGCTTTCCGGAAAATAGACATGATGCCGGGTGAGACACGGTGGGTTGAATTTGCAATTCCTGTGACTGAATTAGGCGATATAGGCCCTGATTTACTGCCATTCAAGGCGGTTGGTAATATACATTTCACTGCAGGGAATGCCACCTGCGTCCTTAAGCACAATCCATGATGAAGATGAAAAAGAACCTTTTTATGATTCCGGCAACCATTTTGGTGATGCTGGGTTTGGGAACCGCATGCAAACAATCCGATCCCCCGAGTTATAAAAACAGGGTTATCCGTGATTCGGGTGATTTGGTGTTTTCAGGATATGGCTGGAAGATAAAGGCAAGCAATACGCCGGTGGGTCCGGGCCCGAATTATTTCAACGGCAGCGACAGCATGGTTTGGGTAGACAGCGAAGGGATGTTAAGATAAAGGCAAGCAATACACCGGTGGGTCCGGGCCCGAATTATTTCAACGGCAGAGACAGCATCGTTTGGGTAGACAGCGAAGGGATGTTTCACCTGCGCATTGCCTATATAAATGGGCGATGGCAAAGTAGCGAAATAATCTGCACCGAAAATTCGGGTTATGGAAGCTATGTTTTTTGCCTGGAGAGTAATGTGGCAACCATCAATGAGCGTGTGGTGCTGGGTTTGTTTACCTGGGACGACAATTCGTTTAAAGAACAAGGTAACAGTGAGGTTGACATCGAATTTTCTAAATGGTTTAAAACCAACGACAGCCTAACGTTGACATATTCTGTGCAGCCTGTAATTTTTGATAACCCTGTGGCCTTCAGCGAGCGTTCGTTTAAGCCTCAGATGGCGGTAAGCAAACTTAAACAACCGAGCACCCATGTGTTTAACTGGCAAGCTGACCAGATAACCTGGAATTCGTATACCGGATCTTTTTTCCCCGGCGGAAGCCCAATTGCTTCGTGGAACTTTAACCTTAGCAATCCTTCCAGAACCAAAATCGAAGGTGGAAATGTTTCCAATCCCATTATTATTCCAGCTCCCGGCGCTACCACAAGGGCCCGCATGAATTTGTGGCTGCTGAATGGCCTGGCGCCTTCTGATGGAAAGCCGTTTGAGGTAGTGGTTCGCTCGTTTGAGTACATCCCATAAACAAAAAAGGAGGCACTGGGCCTCCCTCTTTGAATATCAAACCAATTGATTATTTGTTGTTGAGGAATACACGCTCCTGGTAGCGGCTTCCGGGGGTGTTGATGATCACCATGTACAAACCTGATTTCATGTTGTTCATGTTAATGCTGGTTTTCACGGTTTTGCCGCTGAAGTTTTCGGTGTGCAGCTTGTGGCCAAGCATGTCGATTACTTCAATGGTTCCGTTGGTTTCTTTGGTAAGGCCTGCAAACAGGTTTACAGTTCCTTCGGTTGGGTTAGGGTAGATACGAACATTGCTGCTGCTGAGGTTTGTGGTAGCGGCAGTGAGGCAGCTCACACATTTTTCCCAGCAAACTGCTGGCAATGCGCTGTCTTTTGCTACAGCACTCATGCGGTTAACGTTTGTTCCTGTAGTTTTGGTGCAAGATTCTCCGCCAGCCCATGTTTCTTTCACGCGCCATCCGTCCAGGGTATACAGGTATTCGAAAGTATCGTTGGCATTCAGGGGCATGGTGATTTCGTAGATGCCGTCTTTGTCTGTGTCTGTAAGTGTATTGCAGCTACCGCACCATCCGTTAAATGTGCCGTTTACGTTCACCGTTTTGAAGGTGTCTTTGTAGCTGTTCATGTCCACTTTAAAGGTAACCATGGCTTTTTCTTTGGTATTGGCGCAGCTAACGCAAGATTCGAAGCAGGTAACATCCAAAACGGTGTTTCCGGTAACTTTAACAAAGCGGTTGGTGTAACCTGCTGTTGTTTTGGTGCATGAACTTCCTTCTTTCATAGCCTCTTTTACGTTGAAACCATCCAGGGTATGCAAGTATTCGAATGAGTCCTGGGTCAATGGTAATTTTACTTCCCAGATACCATCTTTGTCAGCGTCAGCCATAGGGTTGCAGTTACCACACCATCCGTTGAAACTTCCGTTTACGTATACGGTGGTAAAGGCAGCACCTTTGTATTTGGCCATGTCTACTTTAAAAGTTACATCGTTGGTGCACTCGCTGCAGCTTCCCCAGCATACGTTGCTAAGAACCTTTGAGCCGGTTACTTTGGTAAAGCGGTTGGTATTGGGTCCGGTTGTTTTTGTGCAAGAGCTTCCCACACTGAGATTTTCCTGACTGGTCCAGTTGTCAGCAGTGAATTTGTACTCAATAGAATCTTTGGTGATGTCAAAAGTTCCGGAGAAAATTTTGTCGCCATCGGAATCCGCAAGCTGGTTGCTGTTTCCAGACCAGCCGTTGAAGTCGCCACTCACATAAACATTGGTGTAAGAACCGCTGAATTGTCTCATGTTTACGTTGAATGTAACTGACTTTTTGGACTGGGCTACGCAAGCAGCGCAGCTTTCGTAGCAAACCTTGTCCAGTACTACATCGCCGCTTAGTTTGAGGAAGCGGTTGGTGAAATTGCCGGAGGTTTTTGTACAGCTTGAACCAGAGGTCAAAGCCTCTTGTTTTGACCAGTTGTCCATGGTGTATTTGTACTCAATAGAATCCTCAGTAATGTTCACTGTACCTTCCCAAACACCATCTGCATCTGCATCAGAAAGGGGGTTACAGTTTCCGCACCATTGGTTTCCAAAGTTTCCAACTACATACACGGTGGTGAAAGCTCCGCCGGTGTAGTTGTTCATGTCCACCTTAAAGGTGACTTTCTTTTGTGCCAGCAAGCCCGAGATGAGGGAGCCAAACATCAAAATGGTAAAGATTTTTTTCATGTTATTGTACCGTTAATTTATAACAAAGATATAAAAAGAGTCCATATTGTAAAAAAAACAATAAGAATATTGTAAAAAATACAATAACACAGCAAAAGGTGGGTATGTGAAGTGGTTTAAAGCAAACAAAATCAGACAGATAGGGGTTAAATGCGGAGGATTATGGGTCAGCTAAACAGCCATAAATTCGGGTTTTGTGTAATAAAAAAGCGGTAAGGGCGTAACAGAAATAGGTCTATCTTTTAAGTTCAATCCTTCGAACATCGGCGCTGTAGGCACCAATTACGCCCAGTGTTCCAGGAATATTTCCCTTGATATTTCCCGGAAGCTGGCTAATGCTTTGCTGTTGCCAAATGTGGGCATTGCGGGTGTTGTAAAAATCGAAGAGCGATTTGCTGATGTTTTCCAGGTGAAATTCCAGGGCAACAGGACGTTCTTTGCGGCTTTTCAGCAGGAGGTCTGTGGTATAAAACAGAAGGTTTTGCTTAACCCCATTGAAGGTTTGGTCAGTGAACAGCACTTCGCGGGAGGTGTAACTGTTGTATTCGTTTTCGGCAGCGGGCAGTTCGTTGCAGTAAACGGAAATCAGTTCTTTGGTGGCAAAGCTGTCGGAGAGGCGGCCTGTGTAATCGTACACGTATTTTATCACCTCTTTGTACATAAACAAGCGGTAAAAGTTATCAAAGGCTGCATTATCGGTAAACCTGACGGCAGCAGCAAATGCCTTGCCTACCCCGGGTATCAGGGCGCGTGTGGTATCGATGTTGGCCATCTGGATGGCATTTGGAATAACACCTTTGATGGCGATGGTTTTACCCCCGGCAATGCTGCCGCTGAGGACAAAGGAATCTTCCCATTTGAATGGATTTGCAGCAAATGGGTGTAAACCGTTTCCGGCATAGCTGGCCGTATCTGTGCCGAACGTGTTGTGTTTTAGCACAAACAGGGCATTGGGTTCAGGAGCATCTTTGCTGCCAAAAGGGGATGTCCGGCGGCAATCTGCAACGATGAGGCTATCCGGGGTGATGAAGCAGTGCAATACCGGGGTTTGCGCAAAGTTGTTTCCCCCTGCATATGGGATTTCTTTAACGCATCCGGGCATCAGTAGCAGTGCGGCGATATAGAACCAACTATGCTTCAAAAGGCCAGTTTATAACTGATGTTGGGCAAGAGGGGCAGCATGCTCACCTGAAACAGTTTGCGGTTGCCTTGTTTGTCGAACCCGGGTGTGATGTAGAAAGGATTAAAACGGTTGTAGGCGTTGAATACACCGAGTGTCCAGTAGCGGGTGTAGGCGTGATTTGTTTTTTGAAAGGTAATGCTCAAATCAAGGCGGTGGTTGTCGCTGGCGCGCACATTGTTGCGTTTGCCATAAATGAATATTTCGCGGTAAGGATCATTGGGTGTTGGTGACGTATACACGGCTTCGGGAAGGGTATAGGCAAATCCTGAATTGAAGGTCCAGGCTGCATTGATGTCAATTCCTTTTTTCACGTGGTAAACCGCTGCAAGGTAAACGTTGTGCCGGCGATCGTATCGGGCAGGGAAAGCTTGTCCCTGGTTCAGGTCAGCAAACCAGCGGTTGTTCCACAGCAGTGTGTAGGCTATCCAGCCATTGAGTTTTCCGGCTGTTTTTTCGGCCAGTAATTCCATACCGTAGGATTCTCCCTTGCCGGTTGTAACGGCCTGCTGCCAGCGTGTTCCGGTAGTAACGTATCCGGCGTTGTCTTTGTACTCGAGGATATGGTTGAAGCTGCGGAAAAACACATCGCTGCTAAAGGACCACTTCGGTTTGGACAAGGCATAACCTACACTGATCTGGTCTGCTTTGCCGGGCTGAAAAGCTTTGGAACTGGGTACCCACAAATCTCCGGGCAAGCCCAGGCTGAGGTTGTTGAGCAGGTGAAAGAACTGGCGTGTGCGTGTGGCCGATAGGTTGATGTACTGGTTGTGCGATATCCTGTATTTTAGGTTGAAGCGTGGCTCCGGCAGGATCAGGTAATTGCTGTCCGGAAGGGCAAAAGAGGCCAGGCGGCATCCTGCAGACCAAATCCACCGCTGTTTGAACTGGCCTTGAAATTCTGCGAAGCCAAAATATTCGGGAACGTTTAGCCGGTCGTCATTGTAAACCAGGGTATTTTCTGTGCCGTCTATTCGGCTAAACTGCTTTCTGTTTCCGGGAATGAAGCGGTGGTTGGCTTCCGGGGATGAAGCGGTGGTTGGCCAATCCAACACCCGTTTCCAGGGTGATGTTTTGCTTGATACGGTGTTTCAGCTGAAAGGCTGCTTCCATGTCCTGGATGCCGTTTTCAAGGCTGTATCGGGTAAAGTCATCAATGTCTGTTTGAGGGCTGTATTTGCTTTCCCTGCGGTAAGAAAACTCACGTGTATAGTTGTATCTATAACGGGTAATGTGGGCGCGCAACAACAGTTCTGTTCCTTTACCGGCCTGGTAGTTCCATTTAATGCCTGCAAGGCGGTTTCCCCATCCGGTGAGCTGCTTTCTCCGTTCCAGGGTGCTTAGCTCCAGGCTTTCCGTTCGGGCCAATTCGTTTAAGCCACCCAAATCCCAGCCTGAATACAGGCCAGCGCTGATGCGGCTTTTGCGGCTAAAACGGTGGGTAATGCGGGCATTGATGTCCCAGAAGTAATAGAGGTTGTTTTGGTTGAAGCTGTCGTTCAGTTTTAGCGAATTGGCAGCTTGAGCTGCCAGAAAATCGAGGTAACTGCGGCGGATGGACAGGGTATAGGTGGTCCGGTCTTTCCACAGCGGTCCCTCCAGAAACAGTTTTCCCGATAACAATCCCGCGTTTACAATGCCATGAAACCCTTGCTGATCACCATCCTTGCTTTGCACGGAAATAATGCTGCTTAAGCGGCCGCCATAGCGGGAAGGAAAACTGCCTTTCAGCAATTTTGCGGAGCGCAGTGCATCATCGTTGAATACAGAAAAGATACCAAACAGGTGGTAGCTGTTAAATACGGGCACATCATCCAGCATCACCAGGTTTTGGTCAGCAGCGCCGCCGCGCACATACATACCCAGCATGCCTTCGCTGCCTCCCACCACACCGGGAAGCATGCTCAAGGTGCGTACCACATCGGGTTCGCCAAGCAACTGGGGCATCCAGGTCATGCGCACACGGTTCATTTCGTGCTGATCTGTCTGTCCCTGCTGCACCGATTGCAATCCCCTCCCTTTTATGCCCTTAATGCTGATTTCTTCCATCTCCGCCTGCTGTTTTCGCATTTCGTATTGCAGGTTGTAATCCCGGTCTGTGAGCAAGGTATCGGTAATGGGTTCATAGCCGGGGTAGGTGATGGATAAAACATGCGTTCCTTTGGGAAGCAAAAGGCTAAAAAATCCCGCATCAGAAGTGGTGTTGGCACTGGCATAGCCGAGAATGCTGATGTGGGCACCGGTAATAAACTCGCCATTTCCGGCCGAAATTACCCTGCCTGCCACCCGGTAACCTGCGCGGAGCTTTGCGGGCTCGCGTTTCTTCAGGAAAATCTGTTCCTTGCTGTATTCAAAAGACAGACCGGCACCCGATAAAAAATCGACCAGTGCCTGTGATGCCTTTACATTGTGGTAATGGAAGGAGTATAACCTGTTTTTGGGCGCCAATGCCGCATCGTA
This sequence comes from Flavobacteriales bacterium, assembly GCA_947487055.1. Taxonomy (GTDB): domain Bacteria; phylum Bacteroidota; class Bacteroidia; order NS11-12g; family UBA955; genus RGEC01. The sequence continues at coordinate 11,558 of CANKVN010000047.1, read as the reverse complement.
TTGAATGGGAAAACCAATGCGGGTTTCAAAACCCTTGAGTGCAGCCTCAAAGGTTAAACCACTGGCCTTGTATTCAATCGACTGGTAAAGTGCGTTTTCCTGTGCATAGAGCAACCTGCCGGAAAACAGCAGCAATAGCAATAATAAACAGGATTTGGACCGCATTGGCGGTAAAATTAAACCAAAAACCACGTTAGCTTGTGCAGTTTTCGATGAAACCTTATTTGCCTTTCTGGCTGTCTGCGTAGTTGAAAACCTTTTTTAGCAGGGCGGTGCTGCGTTCTACGGGGTTTGCACGGATGGCATTTTCCTGCTGTTCAACTTCGGTGAAAAGAGCTGCAGTGGCTTTTTCGGTTACGTAGGTGTTCAGGTCGGGATTGATATCCTGCTTAATGCCCAGCAATGTTTTGTTGAGGGGTTTGTTGAGTTCCTTTACCACAGGATTCCAGTATTCAGAGAGTTTTACTTCGCTCAATGCTTGCTGAATAACCGGCTTAAAGGCCTGGTGCAGGGCTGCAGTGGTACTGTTTTTCAGGTAGGTGGTGGCTGCTCCGTTTCCGCCTTTCAGGATAGCCATGGCGTCGGAAAACGACATATTCATGACAGCATCTTTAAAAATGGGCATGGCTTTTCCCATGGCATTTTCAGCACCATCGTTCATGGCCTGAATGGTTTTGTCCAGTTGTCCGCCAATAGCCGCATTGAGCAGTGCATTGCCACGGATTTTGCTTTCCAGATCTCGTACTTCCTTGGGCAGCAATATTTTTAACGCGGCATTTTGGAAGAAGGCACCTTTTTGGTTGAGTTTGCCGGTTCCTTTGCCAATACCGTTTACCAAAGCTTCTTTCAGTCCGGATGCAATTTCGGAGCTATTGGGGGTAAGGTTTTCCGCTTCAGGAATATTGATTGAGATAGGCAACTGGTGCAGGGTATCGCAGGAAACAATGCCCATAACAAAAGCGGCAGCGATGAAAATATGACGAAAAGGGTTTTGCATGTGCAGGATAGTTCAAATTGGGTGCCAAATTGCCAAAATCACCTGAAAACGTTAGTGGACGTTTCCCTGGTCTTCTGGGAAGGTTGGGTTTTTCAGGTCTTTAAATACCCATGTTTTCTGGCCTATGAAATTTACCAGCAACCCCACCATTGTAGCCCCCAGCACTGCCAGGATCTTGTCGATTTTGATGGTGAAAAAGGGCTGCTGAACGGCTTGTTCAGCGTGTATGATGAGCATTTGAAATTCGTTGTCGGGCAACCATTTCAGGAAGGCTTCATTGGAAAGTACGTTTAGCAATCCGCTGATGCTGTATAGCAGCACATATTTGGCAAAACGGCGCGGATCGTGGTTGCTTTGTCCCCAGGTCCATGTTTTGTTGAGGTAGTAATTGAACATGGTGGCCGAAATTACGCTCAGGGCTTTGGCCACAAAGGTTGGCAGGGCCAGCATTACCGTGAGGCCATAGTAAAGGCTTAGGTCTAGGCCAAAGCAAATGGCACCTACGATGGCAAATTTGGTGAGTTCGATATAGGTATCGCGGGAGATCAAGGAATTATAATTGTTGTTTTAGGATGCCGTCTTCAAAAGTACAATATGCCCCTGTCATGAAACAAGCATTTTTTTGGGTATGGCCTGCCGGGAAATCAAATATTACAGGATATTGGTGGTTGTCAGCGTGTTCAAGAATAATTTCTTTGGCAGATTTTCCAAATGGAATGGCGTTGTCTTTCATGTCGGTCATGCCCCCAATCAGCAATGCGGAGGGGTTTTTAAGCACACCGGCCCTTTTCAGGGCCACCAACATGCGGTCGATGTGGTAGAGGTATTCGTCCAGGTCTTCCAGAAAAAGCACCTTGCCATCGGTGTTGGGTTGCTCGGGTGTTCCAAGCGATGCATACACCAAACTGAGGTTACCGCCTATCAATTCCCCATTAAATTTTAATTCATCTGAAATCAATGAATTAGAAGTATTTATTTCAACAGAAAGATTAAATAATAACCTTTCCAGTTGTGCAATATTTTCTTCGGTAAATTCGTGTTGAATTCCCCAGTGTATGGCCATGGGTCCGTGGATGGAGGGAATGCCCAGGTTGTTGAGGTGAAGGTGCAGGGTGGTAATATCGCTAAACCCCACAAGCCATTTTGGGTTTGCGGTCCAGTCCAGGTTTTGCAGGTGATCCAGTAATTGTACGGAACCATAACCGCCACGGGCACAAAAGATGGCTTTGATCTCCGGATTGGTCCAGGCTTCGCGGAGGTCTTGGGCGCGTTCTTCGGCAGTTCCGGAAAACTGGTGGTTTTTGCCGTACAGGTTTTTGCCTTCTTGTAAAATCAGCGCTTTATCGGCACACCATTGGCGAAATGCGGACATTTCGTCTTTGCTCACGGCCCTTGCCGGAGCGATGAGGGCTACATGGTCACCGGGTTGCAGTGCTTTCATGCTTCCCAGTCTTTGATAACATTTTCTGCTTCGGTGAGCCGCTGCAGGGATTGCTGGATGAGTTCTTTGGCCTCTTTGAGGATGCCCTCCAGTTCATCGATGCCTATTTTGCCATTTTCCAGGTCGCGCATGATGGTTTCCAGCCTTTTTTTGGCTGCTTCGTAGGAAAAATCTTCAGTGTTTGCCATGGGAAGTAATTACTGCTTGCGAATATCCGTCGGAAAAGCGAATTTCTATTTCATCGCCCTCAAAAACCTCTTCTTTGGACTTTACGATATGCCCCTGTTTCTTTACCATCGCATAGCCCAGTTCCAGGGTTCGCGAAGGTTGCAGCATTTCCAGGTGTTTTTCGGCCTGCAGCAAGCGGTTTTTTTCAAATTCCAGTTTCCAGGAAACGGCGGTTTTGATGCGCCTGCCGGCATCGTTGGCTTGCTGTTTGCCTTGTTCTATAAACCGGTTGGCGGCGGTGCCTATTTGCTGTCGGCTTTGCTGCACCCAGCCCAAAAAATCAAGGTTGTGCTCGGTAATGGCTGCTGCGCAGCGTGTGGGTGTTTTCAGCATGGTATGTCCAACCACATCGGCTACGCTTACGTTGCGGTCGTGGCCAATGCCGGTAAGCACCGGTCTGGGGCAATCTGCAATGGATTTTGCTACCTCATAATTGTCGAATGCGCTTAAATCGGTGTTGCTGCCGCCTCCGCGCACCATTGCCACCACATCGAACTGTGCTGCGTTTTGGGCAATGCGGTCCAGTTGTTTTTTGATATCAGCAGCGGCCTGGTTTCCTTGAACAGCAGCGGGAAATTCGGTAACGCTGTAGGAAACGCTCCAGGCATTTTGTTGCAGTTCTTTCAGAAAATCCCGACGCCCGTCGCTACCCGGTGCGGCAATGAGTGCTACCCGTTGCATAACCAATGAATGGTTAAGCAATTTGTTTGCTGAAACGTAATCGCCGTCTTCAAGCCACACCAGGTGCGGCACTTCGTGGGCCAGTTTGCGGAGCACCTTTTCCCTTTCCTGTTCCAGTTTTCCCAGGGTGTAGGCTGTATCAATGTCTACAATACTCAGGCGCAGTCCGTAGCGTTCGTGGAACTGCACTTCCACCTCCATCACCAGTTGCAGGTTTTGCTCAAAGGGAACACCGGTAACAGATTCGAATTCGCGGATGCGGTGAAAATGGTCTCGCCAAACCACAGCACCTGCTGCTGCAGCAATTTCGCTGCCCTGTTTTTCCACCAGGTTCAGGAAAGCGTATTGCCGGTTTTGGTAAACCTTTACATCGGTGGTTTCGGCGATGATGCGAAAGGTATGCCCGTTAAAACCTGCTTTGGTAAACCTTTACATCGGTGGTTTCGGCGATGATGCGAAAGGTATGCCCGTTAAAACCTGCTTCCATGGCCCGGCGTACGCCGCCCATCAGGTCAGACAGGTTCATCCAGGGTTTCATGGCAGTGGGTAGTAGAAAGTGGCTTTGGATATTACGCTGGTCATTTCCTCGTTGCGGGTTTCGGCAAACTTTTCGATGATGGGATAGCCAATTTTACGCCGCAGTTTGCGGAATGGTGTTGTTAAAATTTTCTGGTGCACAGCGAGTGCATTTCCAGGTTCTGCCTTGCATTGGTGACGCAGGTAGCTGCTGCCGGGAATGGTTAGGGTAGAGAATGTGCCTGATTTCAAGGGTTTTTGAACTGGAATACCCACAAAAACCTTCATGGCTTTATCGTTGGTGGGTTCCTCCTGCAGGGCAATGAGGTAGCTTCCCGTCATGATGGCTTTTTTATCGCTTATTTGCTGCATCAGTTGTGGAATCAGGGTTTTTAGCCTTTCCGGAATCTGGCTGTAGGTGCAGGAAACAGCGGTGCCAAACAAAAGGATTTCCGGCATGGTAATTTTGTCGGTGAGTGTGGCTTCCGAAGATTCAACCACATCCGGTTGTTTGGCGGCTGCGGAATCGGATTGGGTTGTTGCCGGTTTATTGGCAGAGTCTATTGAGGCTTGCTGCGGTGTGTTTTGGCCACAACCCCACAACATGATGATTAAAAAGATTCCAAAAATGGTTTTTTGCATAATGGTTTCAAAATAACAACGGGAAGCCAACATCACAAAGTCATTTTACGCTACACCACGAATCGAAGAGCATTTTCATGCCTGAAGTTGCGGTTTGGTTGATGATTTGAATGCCTTCATTTTCCAGTTGGCTGTGGCGATTTGGGTCAATGATGACGATGGGTTTCCGATATGGAACAAAATCAACCAGGCCCGCCGCCGGGTATACCTGCAGGCTGGTTCCCACCACCAGAAAACGGTCGGCTGTGAGGGTTGCTTCCACAGCGGCCTCCATGGCGGGAACAGGTTCGCCAAACCACACAATATCGGGCCTTAGGGGCTGATTGTCGGGGGCTGTGTCGCCCAATTGAATATCGTTGCTGCCCAGAAATACCCGCAGTTCGCGGTTTGCAGCACTGCAGCCCCAGCGCAGTTCGCCGTGCAAATGAATAATGCTGGAGCTGCCTGCCCTTTCGTGCAGGTCGTCCACATTCTGGGTGATGATGGTAACCCTGAAATGCTTTTCCATGGCTGCAAGCAGCTCATGGGCCAGGTTGGGTTTAACGGCATCCAGTTGCCTGCGGCGCTGGTTATAGAAGCGCAACACCAGTTCGGGATTGCGTTCGTAGGCTTCCGGTGTAGCCACATCGGCCACGTCATGTCCTTCCCACAAGCCATCGGCATCGCGGAAAGTTTGTATGCCGCTCTCCGCACTGATGCCGGCACCGGTAAGCACAACCAAATGTTCCATTACACAAATATAAGTGTGCAGAGGGTGTGTAAAATGCAGGTATTGAATTCAATTACTTAGTAATAACTTTGCAGTGTGAAATTCGCTGCAGAAATAGAAATCATGCCCAAGAAAGGGTTGCTGGACCCGCAGGGTAAGGCGGTAACCCATAGCATGCTGTCCATTGGTTTAAACAATGTTCAGGATGTGCGTGTAGGTAAATTCATCACCATGGATATTGAGGCTGCCGATGAGCAAGCTGCGCATGCCGCTGCGGAAACGGCCTGCAAGAAATTGCTGGCAAACCTCATCATGGAAAGCTACCACATACGCCTGAAAGCGCTGTGATGATTGTTTACAATGTTACCTGCCATCTGGCCACCGATCTGGAGTCGGCATGGCTGGAATGGATGCGCGGGGAGCATATTCCTGAGGTAATGGCTACCGGCTGTTTTTTGGATGTAAAAATCATGCGCTTGCTGGTGAATGCCCAGGACGATGAAGGGGTAAACATTGCCATTCAATATACCGCGCAGGATATGGCTGCTTATGAGCGTTACCGGGATAATTTTGCTCCGGCAATGCAAGCCAAAACCCGCGAGCGTTATGGCGAACAGGTGCTTGCCTACCGGAGTTTGCTGGAAGTGCTGGGTTGAGGGATTAACCAACATCACCCAATTAAGTGGCGATCTATCTAAGTTATTGCCCATCTTTGTATCATGCCTTCACCCGTAAATCCCCATGAATATCCTTTTGAAGGCTATGTGCTAATCGATGTGCGCAGCGAGGACGAGTTTCTCAGGGGGCATATCCCCGGCGCCATCAATATCCCTTTGTTGCCAAACCAGGACCGGGTAGCGGTTGGTACCTGCTACAAGGCTTCCGGCCGAGATGCCGCAGTGGCGCTCGGTTTTCAGTTAATTGGGCCTCGTTTTCATGCATTATACCAGTCATTCAAAGAAGCAGCGGACGGCAAAAAACCCCTCTTTTATTGCTGGCGCGGAGGCCTTAGAAGCCAGATCAGCAGTACCATCATGGCCTGGGGTGGTTTTTCGGTTCATTTGCTCAAAGGTGGCTACAAAGCCTACCGTAACCATGTTCAGGCGGGCATTAACCAGCCCAGGGAAGTGCTATTGCTGGGTGGACTAACAGGCGTGGGCAAAACACAGATTCTTGGGTTGCTCAAAGAGAAAGGGTACCCAGCTGTGGACCTTGAAGGCCTTGCCTCGCACAAAGGGAGTGTTCTGGGTAGCCTGGGGATGGGGGTTCAGCCAACTGTGGAAATGTTTGAAAACCTGTTGTGGCAAGCGTTGCAGCCCCTCAATAAGGTTATTTTGGAAAGCGAAAGCCGGAAAATAGGGACCTGTATTTTGCCGCAAGGCCTCTGGAATGCCATGTTGCAGGCGCCTGTGCTGGAAGTTGAGGTTTCCGAAGAACAGCGCAACGCCAGGCTCACCGAAGAATACGCCCATTATGATGCCCAGGAACTGGCCATGCGGACCGAAAAACTAAGAAAAAGACTTGGCGGGCTGGTTTGTGAACAAGCCAAAACAGCGATACTCAGCGGAGAAAAAAAGGAGTGGGTGCAGCTGATGATGCGTTATTACGACAAAACGTATGCGCATTTTACGCAGGAACAAGGCTATCACCCGGTGGGGCTGAATTGGAACTGGGATGAAACCGAAAGCAGCCTTGCTTTGTTAATGAATAAGATCAATCAATATGGATTTAACGAATAAAATAGCGGTAGTTACCGGTGCCAATAAGGGCATTGGATTAGAGAGTGTAAACCAGCTTTTGGACAAAGGCGCCGTGGTTTATGGAATTTGCAGGAATGGCTGCAGCACAAAGCACCCCAATTACACTTGTTTGACGGCAGATGTAGGCAATCTGGAGCAGGTGGATGCTGCCTTCAACATTATTTTGGAAAAACACGGGTCGGTGGATGTACTCATCAACAATGCCGGTTTGGGATATTTTGGTTATTGCGAGGATATTTCCGTTGCGCAATGGCAGGAATTGTTCAATACCAATGTTACGGGGATTTTTTACTGCACCCGAAGGGTGTTGCCGGGCATGAAAAAGGCCGGTACCGGGCATATCGTGAATATTGCTTCTATCGCTGGATTGGAGGGCTATCCGCAGGTATCGGCATATTGCGCTACCAAGTTTGCCGTAAGGGGTTTTAGCGATTCCCTGTACAAGGAAGTGAGGGATTTTGGGGTAAAGGTAACGTGTGTATATCCCGGAAGTGTGAAGACCGATTTTTTCAGGCACAGTGAAAACATCAAACCGCATGATAACATGCTGATGCCCGCAGATGTGGCGTCACAGATTGTATTTGCCTTGGAAAGCCCTGCCAATTATCATCCGGTGAACCTGGAGATAAGGCCGCTGAAGCCCCGGGGTTAAGGCGGGATTGCTGCGATTTAGCAGGGGTGCAACCTGGCATGGTGGTGCAATGATGGGATGCGTTTAAGCAATCCTGAATTTGTTCGTGAAGTCGTTTTAGTATATCAAAAAAGTATATATTTGTATTATATATGAAAAGCATATTGTTAAAATTGGAAGATGACCTTTTAAAGGAAACCGAACTGCTGCTGGACGGCATCAAAAAGTCACGCAACCGATATATCAACGAGGCTTTGCATTATTACAACCGCATACAAAAGCGGAAAATGCTGGCAAACATGCTGAAAAACGAATCCAAAATGGTTGCTGACGAATCCATGAAGGTGCTCGCAGAATTCGAGAAACTGGAGATATTGGATGATGAAGCGGTTTGAAATATGGCTCGCCAATCTGGATCCTTCTTACGGAACTGAAGCGGGAAAAACCCGACCGGTATTGGTTGTTCAAACCAATTTATTGAATAAGATTCATCCATCCACCCTCATCTGTCCGATTACCACCAACGTGAAAGCCGACAGCAAGATTTTACGGGTTCATGTTCCAAAAGGTACCGCAAAGGTTCGTGCAGGCTGCGACATAATGATTGACCAGTTGCGGGCCATCGACAACCGGCGTTTGGTTAAAAAGACAGGAGAATTGCCGGAATCCCTGTGTGAACGGGTGAAGGAAAACCTAAGGATTGTTCTGGATTTGTGAGGCAGCACCATGTGTGTTGTCAGTGCAAAGCATCGTTAACAATGCCTATCCCCTTTATTTTTCGGGGTATAGTTTGTCAATTCCCGCCTTTTCAGCAGCGTGGTCATTCCACAGGGATTTCATTTTGTGGGCACCGCTGTCGAGTACCGTTTTGGCCTTTTTTAACAGCGGTTCATCCAGGGTGCTGAGGTCGTTTACAAACTGCCCCCAGGCTGCTTCCTGCCCTTGCTCATGCAGGCAGCGTTCGATATCGGGTTTGATGGCATGGATGCTTTTTTGTAAGGCATAAGCCGCTTTGGCCCTGTCGGCCTGGATGGCGGTATATTCTTTGTTGGAGAAACGATTTTTCATGTCCATTTCGGCACTGCGCACAATGCAGTCGCAGATGGCACTTTCGCGGGGTGCATCCTTTTTTCCGCAGTATTTATCGGTAAGGTATTCAATGCTGGCAACATTTTCCTTGAATGGCCAGATTTTATAATAATAAAGGGCAAAAATACCGGCCAGCAGCAGCACAAGGTTCCAAAAGAGGCGAATCATGAAGCGAAGATACAAGAGGTTTGCCCAAATTATTCCCCTAAAAGCATACCATGTAGCGGAATTTATATCATGCTTGCTTTACTTTGCAGTGTTAAAATGATAATTAGTTATGGCAACAACCCAGTGGCTTGATTTTGAAAAAGACATTGCTGACTTCTGCGAACAGCTGGAGAAGGCAAAGGAAACCCATGAAAAGGGCAAACTGAACATGACCGACATGATTCAGACCCTGGAATCCAAAATCAAGGAGGCCAAAAAATCCATTTATGGCAACCTGACTGGCTGGCAAAAGGTGCAGATAAGCAGGCATCCGGAGCGCCCTTATACCCTGGATTACATCGAACATATAGCCACCAACTTTATCGAATTGCATGGCGACCGCCAGGTGAAAGACGACAAAGCCATTGTGGGCGGATTTGGCCAGATAGATGGTGAAACCTACATGATCATTGGCCAGCAAAAGGGCAGGAATACCAAGCAGCGGCAGTACCGCAATTTCGGCATGCCCAACCCCGAAGGTTACAGAAAGGCCCTTCGCCTGATGAAACTGGCCGAGAAATTTAATAAACCGGTTATTACATTCATAGACACCCCCGGTGCCAGTCCCGGACTGGAAGCGGAAGAGCGTGGTCAGGGAGAAGCCATTGCCCGCAACCTCTTTGAAATGGCCACCCTGGGTGTGCCCATTATCTGTATTGTGATTGGCGAAGGCGCCAGCGGCGGAGCTTTGGGCATTGGTGTGGGTGACAAGGTGTTGATGATGCAATATACCTGGTACAGTGTGATATCGCCTGAAAGCTGTTCCAGCATTTTGTGGCGCACCTGGGATAAAAAAGAACAGGCTGCAGATGCCTTGAAACTAAGCTCAGAGGATATGCTGAAGAATGGCCTTATTGACGGCATTATCCAGGAGCCGTTGGGCGGTGCACACCACGATTCTGAAATGGCTTATAAGAACGTGAAAGCCGCGATTGCCAAGGAGATGAAGGCACTGAAAGCGCTGAAGCCAGACGAGCTGGTGGAACAGCGCATTGCCAAGTTCAGCGCCATGGGCGTGGTGGAAGAAGAAGACTGAATTAGCAGTTGGCGTTCAGTGCATCATAGCCAACGGTTTTAACCGTGGGCTACGATGGGGAACCATTATGCATAAACGTTTTAACGGTTACCCAATAAACATGTTTTGAAAGTTAAGAGTTAGGAGTTGAGGGTCTGGAGTTATAAGTCTGGAGTAGATTGCTGAATTTCCCAGCAACCATAAACCATTTTCCTGCCGGTTGGTCTTTACGCAGCAGAGCGGAGTGAGACCGACTGGAGTTGCTCCATGTTTCTCCCTCACCCTGTCTTCGTTACTGAATCTCCTTTTAGAAGGGGTGAGGTAAAACGCAATTGTAATTTTACGTTTTCAGCTATATATGGTTTGAGGGTTAACATCGTTTTTACCCCGCTAGGCACGATTTTCAGCGCGTGGAGGGCCTCGCAGCCCGAAACGAAGTGGAGGGTGACAACCGGCAAGAGGCCTGGAATGGCTGGCGCAGAGCAAGGCGCCTTAAATCGTGACAGCTTTTTTAGTTACTTTTTGGGCGCCAAAAAGTGACGGAGGATAAGGATGTTGATTGCGCGTTTATGCGACCCCGTCGGGGTCGGTGGCTCCTTGGTCGCCCACCCTTCGCTGCCGCTAAGGGTTAGGAATATATGACCCCTCCGGGGTCGAGCAGTTGTCTGTAAGCGGAAACAAATGGCAATCTCAAATCCTTTTATCAATATACCCGGTAACCCTGGAATGGATAAATCCATTACCATTAAACCATTCCCAAATAAACGAATTTTGAAAGTTAATAGTTAGGAGTTATGAGTCTGGAGTAGATTGCTAAATTTCCCAGCAACCAAAACCATTTCCTGATAAACAATTAAACAAATAAACCAGCCCACAAATACATAACCCCAACTTCTGCACAACTGTTTGTTTTTTCGACTTCTTTCCCTAAATTCGCATTATTGAGTAAAAAAACTACTCAATAATACCCCGATGATTGAAACCCTTATTTCCTCCAAAACACGGGTAAAGCTTTTGTTGAAATTCTTTTTGAATTCGCAGGCTACCGCGTATTTGCGGAATTTGGAGGATGAATTCGGGGAAAGCACCAATGCCATACGCCTGGAGCTGAATAAGTTTGAGGAGGCCAAAATGCTGACCTCAGAGCCTGTAGGTAAGAAAAAAGTATTCAAGGTCAATACGGCACACCCATTGTTTCGCGATTTACACAACATTGTAATGAAGTATGTGGGTCTTGACCAGATTGTTGAGCATGTGATAGGGCGGCTTGGCAACCTGGAAAAGGTTTACCTCACGGGTAATTTTGCCCGTGGCATGGACAGCGAGATAATTGACCTGGTATTTGTGGGGCAGATTGACAAGGGTTATCTGACACAACTGCTGGAAAAAGCCGAAGAAATGATAGACCGGCGCATTCGCTACATCGCGTTTACGCCCGAAGATTTTTCTGCGGAAAAAATAAGTGAAAGCGGCACGCATCCGCTGTTGCTCTGGAGTAGCGATAAAAGCTAGTGCCGGAGCGGTTTTTAGCCATTCCCCGTAGGTCGCGCCCTGTGACTGAAGGGGCGAAGCCGTATCTTGATTCAATGTCTGAAACCGCCAATTGGAAAGTCATTTATACCGCCAGCCGGCAGGAAAAACA
>CANKVN010000046.1 GCA_947487055.1 Flavobacteriales bacterium | reverse complement strand
ATGCCCTGTTAAGCCCGAGCAAACCTCACGGTAAGTGGGATTCTTTATTTTACCATTGGCATAACCGCTTTCTACCAGAATTACGCCCTCCATTTGCCGGTATACGGCATCCAAACACCAAAAACAACCGCCTGCAATTACAGCAGTGTCTGTGGTGCTATTCTCTTTTTTTTCTGACATTTTTTTCGTATATTGGATATTGGATTTTTTTTGGGTACTAACCTGGCAGCCGCACACAAATAGCAGCGAACCCAGAAATGCCCAGTATTTATTTTTCATGTAAACGTGTATTTAACAGACTCAAACCTGTCCCAACCAAGAGTCCGGCCAGTACATCGGTGGGAAAATGCTTGCCGGCAGAAATTCGCATGGCCGCTGTTCCCAAAGCCAAAGCGCCGGCACCGGTTATCAGGATGTTGTTTTTTCTGCCCATATTTCCTTTGTTCATCATGGCCATGCTGGTTACAAAACTCGCCGCCATGGAGCTGTGGCCACTGATAAAACTGTATGCATCGTCTTTGCGCTTCATGCTGAAATCGGGACTAAACGTATATGGCCTTGCCCTGCGGAAAGCCATTTTCGTTGATTGGGTAACATTCCAGGTGAGCCAAAGGTTTTGCGACATGACCACTGATTTTTGCCAGCGCTGCTCTGCCGGCTGCTTGCTCAGCCAAAATGCAGCCACCCCGGCCAGTGCCAAAATACTTCCATCGGAAATTAAAGCGCTTTTGGGGCGGTATTCCAGCACCGCAATTTTGTCAATCCCCTGAATTTTCCACCTGTTGATGGTTTGCAAAGGAAGCTTTTTTTCGATGAAAATGTTGGTTGCCGACCACATGGATAAACCTCCGGCAATGGTCAGTTCCCGCTTTTGCTGTAGCTGCCAGTTCGTTTGGCTGTTTGCATTTTGGGTGTACAAAAGCATTCCGGTTTGCATCAGGATCACAAAGCAGAATTTGACTTTGAGGAATACTTGGGGATATTTGTTTTTGAAGAACATTAAAAGCGCTGAGATAAAAAGGTAATTTTGCAGCTTCGAAAATAGCTGATAAAGTCTATGAATAATCAGGAAATCATCTCAAAAATTAAAACCGCTGCAGCTGTTTTAAATGAAAACTTAACCACTGAACAACTTGTACAAAAAGCACTGGAGCGCAATGAAGGTATTTTAACCAATACCGGAGCCCTTGCTGCAGATACAGGAGAATTTACCGGAAGAAGCCCGAAGGATAAATTCACAGTTAAAGATGCCAAAACAGAAAATACGGTGTGGTGGGGAACCGTCAACCAACCTTTCGACGAGGATAAATTCAACCTTCTGCGCGACAAAGTGGTGGCCCATCTGGGTGGTAAGGAAATCTTTATCCGCCATGCCTATGCCTGTGCAGATCCCGAATACCGTCTGAATATCCAGGTAGTTACCGAAGGCGCCTACCAGAATTTGTTTGCAAAACATTTGTTCCTTAGGCCTAGTGCTGAAGAAATTGCAACAGCTCCCACCGAGTGGGTTATCATCGCTGCGCCATCATTCATGGCCAATCCAGCTGAGGATGGTACCCGCCAGCACAATTTTACCATTGTAAACTTCACCCAAAAAATGATTTTGATAGGCGGTTCAGGCTACACCGGCGAAATCAAAAAAGGCATTTTTGGGGTGTTGAACTATATTTTGCCCCAGGAACGCGGTGTGCTTAGCATGCATTGCAGCGCCAATATCGGTGCCAAAGGTGATACCGCTGTGTTCTTTGGACTGAGCGGTACCGGAAAAACAACCCTTAGCGCAGATCCTAGCCGCAAGCTGATTGGCGACGATGAACACGGCTGGTCCGACAAAAATGTCTTCAACTTTGAAGGCGGTTGCTATGCCAAGTGCGTAAACCTTACCGAAGAAAAAGAACCCCAAATCTGGAGTGCTATTAAACCCGGTGCTTTGGTGGAAAACGTGCGTTTCTTCGAGGGTAGCAACAATCCCAACTACGATGATATTTCTGTTACCGAAAATACCCGTGTGGCTTATCCGATAGACTATATTGAAAACATTGCAACACCCAGTGTTGGAGATGCTCCTAAAAATATTTTCTTTCTCACCGCCGATGCTTTCGGGGTGCTGCCTCCAATAAGCAAACTCACTCCGGGTCAGGCCATGTACCAGTTTATCAGTGGCTATACAGCCAAGGTTGCAGGTACCGAAGCGGGAGTAACCGAACCTCAGGCAACGTTCTCCGCTTGTTTTGGTCAGGTGTTTTTACCCTTGCATCCCACAAAGTACGCGGCAATGCTGGGCGAAAAACTGCACAACCATCCCGATGTAAATGTGTGGTTGGTGAATACCGGTTGGACCGGCGGTCCCTACGGTGTGGGAAGCCGCATGAAATTGTCCTACACCCGCGCCATGATTACCGCGGCCCTGGAAGGTCAGTTGGATGCCGTTGCTTACGAAAGCCATCCTGTATTTGGTTTTGCTATGCCTTCCGAATGCCCTGCTGTGCCTGCAGAATTGCTCAATCCGCGCAACACCTGGGAAGACAAGATTGCCTACGACAACCAGTGTGAAAAATTGGCTGCATTGTTCAATACCAATTTCGAAAAATTTGCAGACAGTGCCAATGATGAAATTAAAGCAGCTGCACCCAAAATGAGCGGTTCTTCTCATTAATCAATCATTTCTATGTTATATAATGGCGCCTTATGGCGCCATTTTTCGTTTAAAAGCTTCTCCGTGATTATCTTTGCGGGTGGTTATGCTCAGCAGTTTAGAGATAAAACAACGGTTTCTTAATTTCATGGCTTCAAAAGGCCATAGGGTAGTGTCTTCTGCGCCCATTGTGGTAAAAGGTGATCCCACCTTGATGTTTACCAACGCAGGAATGAATCAGTTTAAAGATTATTTCCTGGGTAACGCAGATGCCAAAGACCTACGCATTGCCAATAGCCAAAAATGCCTCCGTGTGAGCGGCAAACACAACGATCTGGAGGAGGTAGGGCACGACCACTACCACCATACCATGTTCGAGATGCTGGGTAACTGGAGTTTTGGCGATTATTTCAAAACCGATGCCATAGACTGGGCTTGGGAGCTTCTTACCAAGGTATATGCATTGCCGGAAGACAGGTTGTATGTAACTGTTTTTGAAGGCGATAGCCCAAGCAACATTGCTTTCGATCAGGATGCTTTTGATGTTTGGAAGAAATACCTTCCCGCAGACCGCATCATCAATGGCAATAAAAAAGACAATTTCTGGGAAATGGGCGATACAGGTCCTTGTGGGCCATGCAGCGAAATCCATTTCGATATGCGAAGCGACGAAGAACGCTCTGCCGTTTCAGGTGCCACATTGGTAAATATCGGGGATCCTGAGGTAATCGAAATCTGGAACTTGGTTTTCATGGAATATAACCGCAAAGCAGACAGCAGCCTGGAAAAATTGCCCGCAAGGCACGTAGATACAGGCATGGGCTTTGAGCGTTTAACGCGTGTGATTCAGCAAAAGAAAAGCAATTACGATACCGATATTTTTAGTTTTATCATTGAAGAGTCTGCCAAATTATCCGGAATTGCTTACGGAAAGGCAGAAGCATCCGATATTGCTTACCGCGTTATTGCCGATCATATTCGTGCGGTTTCGCTGTGTATTGCGGACGGGCAGTTGCCGTCAAATACAGGCGCAGGATACGTGGTCCGAAGAATTTTACGCCGCGCCGTGCGCTATGGATACAGTTACCTAAATTTAACCGAGCCATTCCTGTGTAACCTCATTCCATCACTTGCACAATATTTTAGCGCTTCTTTTCCTGAACTTCAGGCCCAGCAAGCCTTTGTGTCTCGTGTGATTAAAGAGGAAGAAGCCTCGTTTTTCAGAACCCTAAGCACTGGGTTGGGTTTGCTTAACCAGTATTTTTTGGATAATGCCGGTGCCGGTGTTGACGGTAATACCGCTTTTGAATTGTACGACACCTACGGATTTCCACTCGATCTAACAGAGCTTATTGCCCGTGAAAAAGGCTTGCATGTTGATGTAGAAGGATTTCAGGCTGCCCTGCAACTGCAAAAGGAGCGGAGCCGCGCCGATGCAGCCAAAGAAACCGGAGATTGGCAATTGCTTTTAACCGATGCAGAAGAATGTTTTGTAGGTTACGATAAACTGGAGGCCCACACTTCCATTAGCCGGTACCGCACTGTAAAAGTGAAGGGAAAAGACCAGTTTCAGGTGGTGCTCAATATCTCTCCATTCTACGCCGAAAGTGGCGGTCAGGTTGGTGATACTGGGGTTTTAATATCCGAAACAGGTGAAACCATCCAGGTGCTGGATACCCAAAAAGAAAACAAATTACACATTCTGATTTGCGACAAATTACCTACAGCTTTTGCGGGGGTATTTTCAGCTAAGGTAGATTCAGAAAGGCGCGCGCTCATCAATAACAACCACAGTGCCACGCATTTGATGCATGCTGCATTGAGGGAAGTATTGGGCGAGCATGTAGCCCAAAAGGGTAGCCTGGTCAATGAAACATACCTGCGTTTCGATTTTTCCCATTTTGGCAAGATGACAGCAGAAGAACTGGCTGTAGTTGAGACCAGGGTTAACGAAAAAATCAGGGAAGCTGTTGAGCTGGTGGAGCACCGTGATATCCCGATTAACGACGCCATGGATATGGGCGCTACTGCCTTATTTGGAGAAAAATACGGCGATACCGTTCGTGTAATTGTGTTTGATCAGCAATATAGCATGGAGCTTTGCGGAGGTACACATGTTTCCAATACAAGTAAAATAGGCCTGTTTAAATTTATATCAGAAAGCGGAGTTGCCGCCGGTGTAAGGCGCGTAGAAGCAGTTACCGGTGCACAGGCATACCAGCTATTGAAGGATTTACAAACGCGCGAACAACTAATGGCTGAAAAATTGGGTAATCCAAAAGACATCCTCCAGACTATTGACAAGTTGCAGGAAGAATTGGATGGCTTGCGCAAAACAGTAGATCATTACCGGAAGGAGAAAGGTCAGTCAGAAAAACAGCGTATTGCAGCCCTGATAAGCCAACACAACGGAATCAATATGCTGGTGGCTGAAATACATGTTGATGGGGCAGATGCCGCCAAGGATATTGCATTTCAGCTTAAAAATGAAGTAGGCAGCCTGTTCTGTGTGCTTGGTTGGAATTACGAAGAAAAACCCGGGCTCGCGGTGATAATCAGCGATGAACTCGTGGCTTCACATCAATTGGATGCCGCGGCTATTGTGCGCGATTTGGCCAAAGAAATACAAGGTGGGGGCGGTGGACAGAAGTTCTTTGCAACGGCTGGTGGTAAAAATTCCAAGGGTTTGGAAACTGCTTTGGACAAGGCTTCTGCTTTGCGCTTTTAACCAATCGAAATCACCTTTTTGGTTTCAAAAAAAGGTTCTTCAAACAGCGTAGAAATGGCTGTTTCCTCTATGCTAACCCTGGGTTGTGCAAGCCTCAATTCATTCAATTCTTCAGTTAGATCTCCGCCTTTAAGCAGGTAAAAGCGTGGCTTATTGCGCCATTGTCCGTTCATCCAGTTCCAAAGGTTTATGGCTGGAGCTACTGCGCGGGCTGTGGCAATATCAAACTTTAGGTTTATGGTTTCAGTACGGCTGTTTATAGCTTGCGAATTGTGCAACTCCAGCTGCTCAATAACGTCATTCACCACCATGATTTTTTTGCCTATGCTGTCGCACATCGTGAAATTGACATCAGGGAAAACAATGGCTAGAGGAATGCCGGGGAAGCCGCCTCCAGTGCCGATATCAATAACCTGACTGCCGCTGGGGAAGGAGCATTTTTTTGCGAGGGACAGGCTATGCAATACATGGTGCACGTAGAACATCTCCATGTCTTTCCGCGATATTAGATTTACCCGCTGATTATGCCAGGCATACAAATCTCCAAGCTGTTCTATTTGGGTTTTTTGACGCGGAGTTAACTCCGGGAAATACCGAAAAATGCAATCAGGACTTACCATACAGGTTTTTTAGCAAAAAATGCACGAATGCCAATGAAGGTGTACCAAAATGGATGGAAAAAGCTCCAAAATGGATAAAAGCCGGCTACCCCTTTTATCTTGAGAGAACGGCTTCTGCCATAAAAAATAATCCACTCCGGCAATAATTTGAGCAGCAATATCCCAACAGGATACAGTGGGCTGGACATCATGAAAAACCATGGCAATATAGCAAACCAAAAAAGGAGTTGGACCATGCTGAAAAGCCCTAATTTGCGTTTTACGCCTGAATCATAATATTTCCCAATCCATAGATGACGGATGCGCTGCCTGATATATTCAGACCAGGTGCTTTTTGCCTTACTCCAGGTGAGGGCTTCCGGATGAATAACCACAGCGGTGTTCTGTGCCGTAGCCACCGATTGCACAAACAAATCATCATCACCTGCCGGCAAATAATAATGGGCCGAAAAACCATTCACGCTATTGTGAATTCTGCGGCTGTAGGCCAGATTTCTGCCAACACCCATATAAGGTTGGCCAGCGATGGCAAATCCCATGTAATTCATGGCTGTTAACAACGTTTCATAACGGATTAACCTGCCTAAAAATCCATTTCCTGCATGCAAGGGAGAGTAGCCCAGAACCACTTCGGCACCGCTGGCAAAAGGTGCTGCCATATGCTTTATCCATTGGTTTCCAGCTGGTTTGCAATCTGCGTCTGTTAGCAAAAAGTGTCCGTATTTTGCTGCTTTAAATCCAAGGGTTAACGCAATTTTTTTACCGTGCATTTTCACGTAGGCGGCATCCAGATGCACAAATTTTAAACGGTTGTTTTCGTTTACCAGGGGAGCAATCCATTCTGCTGTGCCATCGGTGCTGCCGTCATCGGTAATCACAATCTCAAATTCCGGATAATCCTGCTCCAGCCATAAAGGTAAAAAAGCCTTAAGGTTGTTTATTTCATTGCGTGCTGCAATAACCACTGATACCGGCGGTAATTGATAGGGCGTATCGAGTTTGGTGCGTTTTACTTTCACATAAAAGCGAAAATAGTAATACCAGCTTACGGCCATGAAAAGCAACAAAATTCCACCGAACCAGTAGTCGGTGTTGTTTGGAAATGGAATAACAAATGAAAAGCTCTTCATGAAGCCTGCGAAAATAATGCCTGTTCCTCAATTCAGGTTAACGAAATCCAATTCCGCCACCCGGAGTGCTGGGTTTTATTTCCGTACTAAACTCTTCTACATCTGCCAAAGCCAATGTATGAACAGCTTTTTGGGTTTGTTTATTCTTGGGCAATTCACTCAAACGCAAATGTTGGTTGCGTATGGCTTCCTCAATCACTTTTCTCACACTACGGCCATTGCCAAAGTATTTATCCCGGTTTTTATACATGAAAGCAATATATTCCTTGAGGTGATCTGCCGCTGCTTTATCGGCGGTAATGTTGTTTTCGGCAAGCTGATTGATGGCAACGGTGTACAGTTCTTCTGCATTAAAATCTTCAAAGTTGAAAATCTTATCAAATCGGCTTTTTAATCCGGGGTTCGATTCCAGAAACTTTTCCATGTTTTGGGTGTAGCCTGCTGCAATCACAATAAATTCTCCCCTGCGGTCCTCCATACGTTTTAACAAGGTTTCTATAGCCTCGCGGCCAAAATCATTAGAGCCACCGTCTGAAAGGCTGTAAGCTTCATCTATGAAGAGTACACCACCCATGGATTTATTGATCAGGTCGGATGTTTTAATTGCAGTTTGGCCCACATATCCGCCCACAAGGCTCTGTCGGTCGCATTCCACCAAATGGCCGCGTTCCAGAATGCCAAGCGCCTTATAGATTTGCGCCAGTATGCGGGCTACAGTCGTTTTTCCTGTTCCGGGATTTCCGCTAAACACATTGTGCAGGCTGAAAGCCTTGCGTACGTCTTTCCCTTGGCTTTTGTAGTAACGCACCAGCTTCACCAGTTCGTCAATATCCTGCTTCACCTTGTTCAGGCCAATCATGCGGCGCAGCTTTCCAAGGCTTTCTTTCAACAACTCTTCGTCAATAGGAATGTCCGGTAAAATGCCTTTTCCAGAGGTCATGATTTTCTCCAAATCCACCGCAAGGATATCCGAAAGTTGGTCTTTGGTCAATTCCTCCGGTTTGGCTGTTTTCATAATCCGCAACCCCAGGTTCATTTTTGCTTCGTCTACAATGCTGTTAACCAATCTGGCATTCCCAAAGAACTTATCCCTGTCGCGGTATTTGTCTACCAAATATTTGTAAAGCACATCTTGGGCCCCGGGATTGAACTGCACGCCCTTTTTGCCCGCTGAGAATTCTGCGATTTGCATCAATTCCTGGGGAACATAATCGGCAAAATCATAGTACATGTTGAAACGGCTTTTCAGTCCCGGATTGGATTCTAAAAATATTTCCATTTCCTGGGGATAGCCGGCAACAATTATGGCAATATCATCCGAATCGCTTAGCTCTTTCAGCAGCACTTCAATCGCTTCACGGCCGAAATCTTTGCTGTCTTCGTCTTTGCGTGCCAGGCTGTAAGCCTCGTCAATAAACAGAATACCATCTTTTGCTTTTTTAATGGCTTCTTTGGTTTTTGGTGCCGTTTGACCAATGAATTCAGCCACCAGGTCGCCGCGGTCTACTTCATGCACATGCCCCTTTTTAAGCAATCCCAGCTCTTTGTAAATCTTGCCCAAAAGCCTTGCTACCGTTGTTTTTCCTGTTCCCGGATTGCCTTTGAAAACAGCATGCAGGTTTATTTTATCAGACTCCTCAAATCCTTTCTCACGGCGCAATGCCACAAACCTCAGGTAATCGGAATATTCGTGTATTTTTTGTTTGATCTGGCCCAACCCAATGAGTTGATCCAGTTCTTTCATTACCTCATCAAAATTCTGTGGCTCCCCGGCAGCTTCTTTTTTCTCACGCCCGTCATCAGAGTGTTCCGGAACCATTTCGTCATCTTCTTCCAGGTGGATGAATTCTATCTGCGTAAGGGGCAAGAAATCTTCTTCCGTTGCCTCTGCATAGTCATCCCCGATTTCGAAAGGCATGCTGGCCAGCAGTTCATCCATAAATACGATTTCAGCATAGTATTCACCACGCGCCCAGGTGCCAACAATATCGCTGCCCCAGCCAATTGTGGCCGTAAAATGCTCGTCGTTTGGCTTGATGAAAAATAATTTCGTTACCGAGCCTTTCAGGTAACCGCTGTCGGTCCTGAAATTGAAGGTCAATTCTATCGGTAAATCCGCACTCTTGCGGGTCAGGTTTTTGGTGTTAACCTCCACCCATACGTAGCGGGTGCTCATGGCATTGAATACGGTGTAGTATCTGCGGTCTTCCGAACGGGTGTTTTCATCGGGACCTTCATACAGCTTTACCGTTTCAATTTTAAAATAGGGGTTCATCCCGGAGCGAACCTTGCCCACACTCTCCACGTAAAAGGTTTTGGTTGCGATAAGTTCTCCGTTTATCCATGCTTCCCAGCGGTAGGTACCAGATTTCCAGTAGGCTCCCGGGGTTTTTACGCCCCAGCCTTCACGCACGTATACGATGGGCTCATTCTGATCCACTTCGCGGTCGCAGTTGAGGTCGCATATCTCATTGTTTTCCTGGTCAAAGCACTTTAGCTGCATGTTCAGCTTCCAGCCTTCTTTATCAAAATGTTTGTTAAACAGGGAAACCTCGCAGTATAGGTAGGCAATTTCCTGCTCGTCAAATACGCTGCGGTATCTTTTCGTATTGTTTGCCAGCCACTCGGTGCTGCAATACGTTTTTATGTCCTTGAATTTAAAATTATCGTTCCCCATAAATACTCTTCAATATTAGTATTCAACACCCACTTAACCTATGGACAATATTCATGCCTTTTTTGAAAAAGACAAAAATTCGTCAATTGGCCCCAATAAATAGATAAAAAGCCGTTTATTTTTTCAGATCCGTGATGGAAATGGTTTGGTAATCACCTTTTTTGGTGCGCACAAGATATTTGATGCTGTACTCGCTGGCATTGCCGGAAATGTGCACTGCATTGATGGTCGCCCGGATACTGTCTGGCATGATAAAAACGGTTTCCCCAAAAGAAAAGGGAAGTAGTTTGTAGATAGAGTCACGCAACGCAGCCGCCCGGATAACAGCCTGATAAGGCTTATACTCGCGAAGCTGGCTCCCTTGTGATTGAACTGTTTGTTGCAGCGATTGAATGAACTGTTGCTGCTCCTTTATTTGTTTCTCCATTTTTCGGGTATGCGCACTTCTGCCCGTTTCAGATTGTCTTAGTTTTATGGCCAGAAATACGATTGCGCCCAGAAGCAACAGGTACAATAGGATTCGGCCCAGCTTAAATTTCTTTACTTCAGGGTTGGTGGGGATGGGGTTTTCCATTGGACAATTTTAATTTAAAAATACGGATTTATTCCTCATTTTCAAAATAAATCTTGTAGTACTTGCGCCCGTCAGGATCATTGCCCTTCTCGATAAGTTCGCGGTTGCCATGGATGTAAATGTGGAAGTTTCTATCCAACTTAAGCACACTTTTGTAAATTTTAGCCTGTTTCTTCACCGCTGTGCTGTTAATTTCAAACTGGTCGGAAGATGGCAACTCGTAGTGCTTGCAATAATCTTCCTCATATTTGATAAAGGAATCAATTACCCGGTCGTCCTGAAATACGCTTTCGGCAAATGATTTTCTGTCAAATTGGTCGTTGCTTTTAAAATATTCCATGGAGCGGCTCAGCAATTCCATGCTTTCTGTTTTGGATACCGTGAATTCATCGGGCATTTCTTTGGTAACAAAGTCTTTGGTCACTTTCAATACTGCGCTTGTGAAATTAAAATTATCGGCTGCAGGCTTTACCTGCAAAAAGTCATCACGCCAATATTGTGCGTCGTTGTTTTTTTGTTTATCGGCAAGCATTATGGTGTAGCCTTCATCCTGCTTTAGGTCCAGAACAAGGCAAGCCCGATCTGGTTTTTGCAGGGCCAGTCCTTCAATAAGCTGCATATCCCAGCCTTGCCCCACCTGCCTTAGTCTAAGGAAAATTTCCTTGTGTTCTATCTTAATAAATACAATCCCGCGGCAGACCTGGTTTTGGAAATAACAATTTTCAAGAAAGGCAACCAGGAATTCTCCCGGCTTCACCTGGGGATGCTCACTTTTTTCATATAGATGCTTGGCCAGTTCTGCAGAGATTGACAATATTGCCTCCGGGTTCTCGAACAACCGTTTGCAGAACACGTACGTTTCGTTCATTTGCAGCTCGCTTCCATGGGTAAACTGCCAGGTTTCGCCTTCACTGAAGCTTCCGGTAGACAATTTGCGCAATGCCCGCATTTGATTTTCGTCTTCCAGCCAGAGAGCTTCAGTGCTTAAAAAACAGCCTTCTTCGCTATTTTTATTGCCAACATAATGCAATGCCGCAGCATGCAATTTGGTATCCTTCAGGTCCAACATCATTTCGTTCGCAAGATTAGCCAATAATTATTGTAGGTCAGTGTTCAGGATTCAAATAAGCTTGTTTGTTTTTCTAGAAACCAATGAGTAACCAAAGCAGGGAAGCCCTTCACGGCATTCATTCATTCATTCATTCATTGAAATCATTTCCTTCCTTAAAACCAGGATTACTCACTTCGTTCGTGAACCTTAAGGGGGGGGCTTCACCATCAAAAGCCGGGGCTATCGCCCGCGTTTTTTTATTTTCCCTCCGCCTTCAAGCAAGCTTGGGCTCGGGGAAAATAAAAAAACCCACACTTTCGTGTGGGCTTTTGATGGTGGTCGGGAAGACAGGATTCGAACCTGCGACCCTCTGGTCCCAAACCAGATGCGCTACCGGCCTGCGCTACTTCCCGATGGGGGCGACCCCAGTTGGACTCGAACCAACGACCTACTGCTTAGAAGGCAGTTGCTCTATCCAACTGAGCTATGGGGTCTTATTGGGGCTGCAAAGTTAAGGATTTGATTGAATTTTTTATAGCAATTTGAATAGAATCTCGTCGTGTATCTTAAATTAACCAATGTTTATCGATGTTTGAGCCGATTAATCAGCATAAATATTACACCATATTTTTTTCTAAAACCCTGTTTTATCCCCGAAGAAAACCGGTATTCAAACCTAAACCAAGCTTGCCATATAACAAAAAAAACCCCGCTTTCACGGGGTTTTTCACCTTTGCGGTGAGGGCGGGATTCGAACCCGCGGTACGAGTTACCCCATACGTCAGTTTAGCAAACTGGTGGTTTCAGCCTCTCACCCACCTCACCAAACGGGGCTGCAAATATAATGATTTGATTTGCCATTTGTCAACAAGAATCCTAATCTTTTAGCAAACTTCGTTTACACGCCTTATTCTTACTAATTTTGTGCACTTATAGAATATATAAACTGTGCTCATGCAAATTAGTATCACTTTCCCAGATGGCGCTGTACGACAGTATCCCGCAGGCATCACTGCACTGGATATTGCCAAAAGCATCAGTGAAGGGCTGGCCAGAAATGTGCTGTCAGCAAAAGTAAATGGAACGGTTTGGGACGCTACGCGGCCCATTCAAGAAGACGCAACGCTATCCCTGCTCACGTGGAACGATACCGATGGTAAAAAAACTTTTTGGCATAGTTCGGCCCACCTTCTGGCAGAAGCCCTCGAATTTCTCTATCCCGGAATTAAGCTGGGAATTGGACCACCCATCGAAAATGGGTTTTACTACGATATCGATTTTGGAGATTATGAATTTTCTTCGGATGACTTTGCCAAGGTAGAGGCTAAAATGAATGAGCTGGCCAAAAAAGAAAATGCCTTTTTGCGCCGTGAAGTAGCCAAATCGGAAGCCATTGCCTATTTCGAACAAAAAAATGACCCCTATAAACTGGAGTTGCTGCAAGACTTGAACGATGGTGAAATTACTTTTTACGAGCAAGGTGAATTCACCGATTTATGCCGTGGACCGCATATTCCCCATACCGGTTTTATCAAAGCCATTAAGCTGATCTCAACAGCCGGTGCTTATTGGCGCGGAAGCGAAAAGAACAAACAGCTTACCCGTGTTTATGCCATAACGTTCCCCAAAAAATCTGAACTGGATGAATACCTGCTGATGCTGGAAGAAGCCAAAAAACGCGATCACCGAAAGCTGGGTAAGGAATTGGAAATATTTACTTTCGATGATGATGTAGGACCCGGATTGCCATTGTGGCTGCCAAATGGAGCACAAATCATAGAAACCCTGGAAACCTTCGCCAAAAAAACAGAGAATGAGCAAGGTTATCAGCGGGTGAAAACCCCGCACATTGCCAGGGAAAGCATGTACCTTAAAAGTGGCCACCTGCCATATTATAAAGACAGCATGTTTCCGCCCATGGATTTGGACGGCGAAAAATATTACCTCAAAGCCATGAACTGCCCGCATCACCACAAGATTTTTGGTGCGCTGCCCCGTTCATACAGGGATTTGCCCATCCGCTTTGCGGAGTATGGCACCTGCTACCGATACGAACAAAGCGGAGAGCTTTTTGGATTGATGCGCGTGCGAAGCCTTCAAATGAACGACGCACACATTTATTGCACACACGCACAGTTCGAACAGGAATTCCGCTCGGTAAATGAGCTTTACCTGAAATATTTCAAGGTTTTTGGCATTGACAAGTATGTGATGCGATTTAGCAAACATGATCCCAAAAAACTGGGGCAGAAGTATATCAATATGCCTGAATTGTGGGAGAAAACCGAAAACATGGTTAGGGATGTATTGGTAAACAGCGGCATCACTTTCGTGGAAGTGGAAGATGAAGCAGCATTCTATGGTCCGAAAATCGATATTCAGGTTTGGAGTGCCATTGGCCGCGAGTTTACATTGGCAACCAATCAGGTGGATTTTGCCCAGGCAGAACGATTTGACCTGAGCTTTATCAACGATAAAAATGAAAAGGAACGTCCCATCATCATTCACCGTGCACCCCTAAGCACCCATGAAAGATTTGTGGGATTTTTGCTGGAACATTATGCCGGAAATTTCCCTGTTTGGCTCGCTCCAAGGCAAGTTGCAGTGCTTCCCATCAGCGATAAATTTTTAGATTATGCCCGGAATGTTGTACAATTCCTGAAAAAGCACGATATTCGCGCCTTCGTTGACGAACGATCGGAGAAAGCCGGACGCAAAATCCGGGATGCCGAAGTCGCCAAAATACCTTACATGCTCATCGTAGGCGAGAAAGAATCCGCCGCTGGTGAGGTGTCTGTGCGAAAGCACGGAGGTGGCGATTTGGGAGTCTTGTCTATGCAGGCCTTCGCTGATCACGTTCTAAACGAAACTAAAATATAATTAGCATTGAGTTCACCCGGACAATATCACCGCGGCCCCAGAAAGAAGGAGGAGCTTCACCGCATCAACGAAAAGATCGTAGCGGAGCAGGTACGTCTTGTTGGCGAAAATATTGAGCAGGGCGTTTACCCAACAGCCAAAGCCATTGAAATGGCCTACGAGCAGGGTGTTGACCTGGTTGAAATTTCCCCGTTGGCTGATCCGCCGGTTTGCAAAATTGTTGATTACAAAAAGTTTCTTTACGAACAGAAAAAGAAACAAAAGGAAATTAAAGCCAATGCCATCAAGCAATTGGTGAAGGAAATACGTTTTGGACCCAATACCGATGACCACGACGTAGATTTTAAACTCAAGCACGCCCGCACTTTCCTAAACGAGGGAAACAAAGTTCGCGCCTATGTGTTCTTCAGGGGAAGAAGCATTATCTACAAACAACGTGGCGTTGATTTGTTGATGCGATTTGCCAACCAGCTCATAGAAGAAGGTGTAGCAAAGCTTGAAATGGAACCCAAAGAAGAAGGTAAAAAAGTTGCCATCTTGCTTGCACCCAAAGGAAAAAAATAATAAGATATACCGCATATGCCTAAAATGAAGACCAATTCCAGTGCTAAAAAACGGTTCAAAGTAACCGGTACCGGAAAAGTTAAACGCGCCAAGGCTTTCAAAAATCACATTTTGACCAAGAAAGCGACCAAGCGTAAAAGAGCCCTTGGAAATGACGCCGTCGTTACAGACGCCGACATGAGCAATGTTAAATTCATGCTTCGCCTGGGTAAATAAAAAGAAAACTTTGGCCGTAGCCCTTAAAGTATGTGCGCAAGCACGTCGCTAAAGCCACTAAACTAAAATACTATGCCAAGATCAGTCAACAACGTCGCGAGTAGAGCTCGCCGCAAAAAAATCCTGAAGCACGCCAAAGGTTATTTTGGTCGTCGCTCCAATGTATGGACCGTAGCAAAAAATGCCGTAGAAAAAGGCTGGGGCTACGCCTATCGCGATCGCAAGGTCAAAAAACGGGAGTTCCGTTCCTTGTGGATTGTTCGTATCAACGCTGCCTGCCGCGACAATGGCGTCAGCTACAGCCAGTTCATGGGTAAACTCAATACCAGCAAATTGGAAATCAACCGCAAGGTACTTGCTGATATCGCCATGAACGATCCTGCAGCTTTCAAAGTGATCTTTGAAAGTGTGATGAAGGGATAATTCCAACAAATAACAATTTTAAGACAAAGGCCGCTAAGTGCGGTCTTTGTTGCTTTACAGGCTTATAGCCCGGATTTTAATGGCAAACTTTCTCATTTGATGTTATAATTATTGTGTGCTTTTTTCTATTAGGTAGTATCTTTGCATTGAGAGGGTAATCCTCCACTTAGAATAAACTTATGGCAACAGTTACTTTCCAAAATCAGGGCACCGGTTTCATGGCCGCCCTTAAGCAAAAAACCGATGCTTACTTCAAGGCTAACAACATCACGCCTTATGGTAACTCGGCACTGATTGGTAAAACAATCGTCATTTTTGCAATCTTTATTACACTGTACGTCTGGCTCGTTTTCTTCACTCCTGAAAACGGCTGGTTTGCATTGTTCTTATCCGGTTTATTTGGCTGTAGCATGGCACTTATCGGTTTCAATATCATGCATGACGGAAGCCACGACAGCTTTTCAGGCAATCCAAAGGTGAATACGGCAATGGCCTATACCTTGAATTTCCTCGGAGGCGATGCGTATTTCTGGAAACAGAAACACGTTGTAAATCACCATACCTACACCAACGTAGAAGGCATGGATGATGACTTGGACGCTGGTATGTTCTTCCGCTTTCACCATGGTCAAAAGAAACGTGGTATCCACAAGTTTCAGCACATTTACTGGATTCTCCTTTATGGTATGCTTTATTTTATGTGGATCGTGAGCAAAGACACCAAGAAATACATCAATCAGCGTATTTCTCCAAATAGTCCTAAATTTAATTTCACGGTTAAGCATCATATCCTTTTCTGGGGAAGCAAAATTGTTCACCTGGCACTGTTTATCGGTTTGCCGCTATACATGATTGGTCCTAAAATGTTCATTGGTTATGTATTCGCTTGTTACCTTCTCGGCTGGATTTTATCTGTGGTGTTCCAAATGGCACACGTGGTTGATCATACCGAATTTGTAACCCCAACCTACACCACAGACAAACAGGTTATTGAGAATGAATGGGCTATCCACCAGGTGAAAACCACATCTGATTTTGCCACCAAAAGCGCCTTCCTTACATGGGCTCTTGGAGGATTGAATTTTCAGGTTGAACACCATTTGTTCCCCCGCATCAGCCATGTGCATTATCCAGCAATCAATAAGATTGTACGTGAAACCTGCGCTGAATACGGAATCACATTCCTGGAGCACAGAACATTCCTGGATGCCATCAAATCCCACGTGAAGCACCTTAAATTCATGGGAAGCGCACCGGTATTGGAGCCTCAAATGGCATAAATGTAACATTCCCGCATGTGCTTAAGGCACTATGCAGGAGAAATATATAAGTTATTGGATGGATTTCAGTAACTTAAAAAGAATCAAAGCCCGCTTCGCTGAAGCGGGCTTTGATATTTAACAGCAATTCCCGCATTTATGAAAGCTGGGAAATGCGTCTTTCTAAAAGGCTTCTCCTTCAAACTGTCAATAAAATGAAAAGTTTAATCATTCTAGGCCCTATCCGTATTAACTTTGGTAAACAATTTGCATATACTTATCGTCTATGGATGTAATGAAGAAGTTCCTGTTATCAATCGTTTTTGGATTTGGTTGTTTTGCACTGTCCGGTGCCGGTGATTCCATGATTGTGAAATCAACGTTGCACCGAACCCAATGGTTCAGCTACCGCCTTATTACGCAGGAATACATTACCAATGTAAATGATTATTTCCTGGATTTAAAGATTGATACCATCTTCATGCAGTTTAAAAATACCGGGAAGAAAGGGGAGTACGCGCTTGCTTATTTTGCGGATGAACAATTTACCCGTCCTGTAGCCAAAAATGATCCGTTGTTGCGCAGCAAGTACGTTATCCGCTTCGACTCTGTAACAGGAAAGGCAACCTATTTGGTAAACTGGAAAGAATTCAGGGATCAATTGATGAGTGATCTTTCCTTTCAGGCGAATAATAAATTAATCAGCAGCAGCGAATTTGATGAATATAAATCGCTTCTAAACGCTGAACAAACGGTTCGGAAAACCGTAATGCATGATATCACCTATCTCTTCTCCATTTGTGGCGATACTGTGCGTATGGATGCTGAATATATGCGGATAAAACCGGTTCGCTCACCAATGAGTGGGAAAGACTATATGGTGCTGGGAAGTTTCACCACAGAAAAACCGGAAGGGGCAAAAAATACCATTTTGTTTCATGGCCGAAACAAGGCCGGTGCGCTGGAAAAACCCCAGTTAATGGAAGAAGTAAAAGCGTATTTGTATAAAACGTATCCCAAGGACAGCCCAGTTCCGGAATTAACCGCAGTGGGTTTAAACAGCGAAATGGACTGGCAATACAACAAGCTTCAGCAACTGATGCTGCGCGTATCGCTATCCGATGTGCTGTCCATCAACGGACAATCCCGGGGCTTTATTCGTTATTTCGACCTTTGGGATAAGGAATAAATCAGGGATTGATAAAGATGAGGTCTTGGCCCTGATAATCAATCTTTATGTGACCTTCTTTGCTCAATTCGCCGGATAGGATTTTTTTACTCAGTTCGTCCAGTACGCGTTTTTGCAGCACCCGCTTTAGCGGTCGGGCACCAAACTGAGGGTCATAACCAAGCTGGGCCAGCCAGTCCAGTGCTTCTTCGCTCCACGATAGTTTAACATCCGATTCCTGCAGCCGCTGTTGAATTTCGCGCATTTGCATATCCACAATGGTGCGGATATTTTCCCTGTTTAAGGGTTCGAACATCACCACTTCGTCTATACGGTTCAAAAATTCCGGGCGTATGCTGCGTTTCAGCAGTTCGTAAACTTTTGTTTTGGTAGAGGCAATAATGGTTTCTTTATCGCCGGTTTCCAGGTGCTCAAAATTTTCGCGGATGATATCACTGCCAATATTGCTGGTCATGATAATGATGGTATTCCTGAAATTGGCGGTTCTGCCTTTGTTATCGGTGAGGCGGCCATCATCCAAAACCTGCAGTAAAATATTGAATACATCCGGATGTGCTTTTTCAATCTCATCGAGCAAGACCACGCTGTATGGCCTTCTGCGGATGGCTTCTGTTAATTGTCCGCCTTCGTCGTAGCCCACATATCCGGGAGGTGCACCAATTAAGCGGCTTACGGTATGTTTTTCCTGGTACTCACTCATGTCTATCCGCACCATGGCTGCATCAGTATTGAATAAATATTCTGCAAGGGCTTTGGCCAATTCGGTTTTTCCCACGCCGGTGGTTCCAAGGAAA
>CANKVN010000045.1 GCA_947487055.1 Flavobacteriales bacterium | reverse complement strand
TTGTGACATGACATGGCACTGGTTACCTCCGCCAGGGTTATGGCATTGGCTTTATTATAAATGGTCATGTAAGACTGTCCCATTTCACCCAGCAAATTCTCACGTGATTTATCGGTCATGAGATCAAATACAGACAGGGTGATATCGCTAAATCCTTTGAATATAGTTCTAAGGGTTTCTTTCTTCTGCTTTTTTGCGATTAAAGGGCTATCCAGGAAAGAAGGCAGTTCAGCGGATTG
Organism: Flavobacteriales bacterium; assembly: GCA_947487055.1. GTDB lineage: Bacteria > Bacteroidota > Bacteroidia > NS11-12g > UBA955 > RGEC01. Next base: position 18,754 of record CANKVN010000045.1, on the reverse strand, counting down.
CGCCATTACCTCCAACAGATTTTTGATGTCGCCTGCTACCACATCCAGCTGTTTCTTTTCGCTGGCAATGTCCACAAGACATTTGGCGTATCGGGATGCAATTTTCATGGATAACAGTTATGCCGAAGCTTTTTGTTGGTTGTCTAAACGTCCAAGCTGGTCTGCAATCAATGCTTTTTGGGCATCTGAGCTTTCCAAAGCTTTTCCTACAAGCTTTTCAGCAATTTGTAAAGAGAAATTGGCCACTTCTTTTTTCAGTTCGTCCAATGCCGCATTTTTCTGGCGGTTAATTTCATCGTTGGCCCTGGAAATCAATTTTTTGGCTTCATCATCAGCGATTGCTTTCGCGTCACCAATCATTTTCTCTTTTATGTCGCGTGCATCTTTGAGAATGGCTTCTCTTTCAGCACGGGCTTCTGCCAGCAAACTTTCATTTTGCTGATTTAATTTCTGCATTTCTGCACGGGCATTTGCAGCCTCTTGCAGTGACTTTTCAATCGTTTCTTCCCGTTCTTTCATGGATGAAAGGATGGGTTTCCACGCAAATTTTTTGAGGATGAACAGCAACAAGCTGAATGTTACCAACATCCAAAATACCAGACCTATAGCAGGGGTTACTAACTCCATTTTTTTAGTTTTGTTTTTTTGTTAAAATGGTTGCCCGCTTTCGCGGGCAACCCAATTGAATTAAAGGAACAGAATCAGCAGACAAACAACGATTGCGAAGAAAACCGCACCTTCGATAAGGGCAGCTGCAACAATCATGTTTGCGCGGATATCACCAGATGATTCTGGCTGACGTGCAATGCTTTCCATAGCACTGCCGCCAATGCGTCCAATGCCAATACCGGCACCGATAGCAGCCAATCCGGCGCCGATAGCGGCACCCATTTTACTAAAACTTGCGGCAGCAACCTTAGCATCGGTAGCTGCATCGAGAAGAATGGTCATTAAACTCATAGTGAAGTGTTTTTATTGTTTATTATTAATGGTGTTCTGGGTGATGATGCTCTTCTACTGCCATTCCTATGTATATGGCGGTGAGGAGCGTGAATACGAAAGCTTGCAAAAATGCTACCAGCAATTCCAGGAAACTCATGAAGAGCGTGAATGCAACTGAAAGCGGACTTACAGCAAATCCCAATCCGGGACTCATGGCGCCGAAGATGAATATTAAGCTGAAAAATCCAAGGATGATAATGTGACCTGCAGTTATGTTGGCAAACAAACGCAGCATCAATACAAATGGCTTTAGGATAACGCCCAATATTTCTATCGGTACCAGAATAAGGTACATGGCCTTGGGTACGTCGGGCAGGAAAATATGTTTCCAGTAGTCTTTGGTTCCCCTCACATTTACGGTAACGAATACAACCAGTGCAAGCACCATGGTAACGGCAATGTTACCCGTTACGTTGGCTCCACCCGGAAAGATGGGAATCAAACCAAACAGGTTATTGACAAATATGAAAAAGAAAATGGACAGGATCAGGGGCATGAAACGCTCGTACTTAGGTCCGATGGACGATTTAGCCACATCGTCGCGCAGGAAAAGAATCAATGGTTCCAAAATATTAAGGAAACCCTTGGGGGCCATGCCTGGACGTTTCTTGTAAGAGGATGCAACAGATAATAAGATAAACAACAAGGTAAATACCGAAATGAACATGGCCAGCACGTTTTTGGTGATGGACAAATCATAGATGGATTCTGTATTCGAAGCATTTTCCCAAATCACCTGGTTTTTTTCATTCAGCTTAAAACCCTGATAGGTATCGTGGCCGTGGTTAAACTTTCCGCTGGAAAAAACAGACAAACCCAAAGACTTGGTGTAGATAATTACCGGCAATGGTAAAGATGTGTGTCCCCACAGGTGCCAATCGTGTGAATCGGCAATGTGTTCCATAATGAGTTTTCCCGGATCCATCTTGGCTTCCTGGTGCGGAGCCTCATGGGCTGCTTTTTCGCCTGTTTCCGAGCCGGAAGCAGAAACATTTAGTGCGAAAAACGCACAAAAGAGGGCTGCAAACAAAAATTTTTGAATTCTGTGACCGCTTGGAAGTGTTGAAAAATCAGGCATTTGCTTAGTTTTAGCGTGCATTGAAATCGGGGCGCAATTTACGTCGAATTTGGGAAATTTCAAACAGTAAAAATATTATAAAGCAAGACACGTAAAAAATCACGAATGAAATGCGGACAGGATGATAGGAAAAAAGGGTGATTGCCAGGAACGAAATCGTGAATAACATCCGCATCATGCTTCCTGCCATCATCCTTCTTATTGCCTTATTTTGATCGGTAACCTTGCTACCGTGGGTGAAACGATGAACCAATCCGTTTAGTGCAGCCAGGAAAAACAAGCCACCCAAGCCGTAAGCAGGAATCTGCATTGAGGCTATGGCATTGTAAATAAACATGGTCAATGCCAGAAAACCTGTTAAAGCAATAAGCTTTACGTAGTATGATGAAAACATTTTATCCATGTATTACAATTTGCGTATGGCTGCGTAAAGGGTTCCAAATAATCCCGTGATGGTTAACACAAGTGTGAACCAAGGGAATGATAAGGCCAGTTTTTTATCGAGGTAAACACCTGCGAAAACAAATACCAGAATTCCCAGAATCATTTGAAGGGCAAGACTGCTGTATCGCAGAAACCCCCTGGTGTTTTTAAGTGGGCTGTCCGTTTTCTTCGGCGCCATAAGGCACGGTTTTGGTTGATACCCGGGTAACATGCGCATTCATACTGCAGCGGCCATTAAAAGATGCACCACTTTCAATGATAATTTTTCCGGTGGCAATATCCCCATCAATTTTGGAATTGGCTTTCAATACCAATGTTTCGGAAACGGTAACATTTCCTTTGATGTATCCTGCTATGGTTGCATCCCGGGCATCAATATCGCCGGTGATGGTTCCGCTTTCGCCCAAAACCAAGCGTTGCTTTACCGTAACATGTCCTTCTATGGCTCCGTCTACCCTAAAATCACCTTCGGAAGATAAATCTCCGTTGATTTTGGTTCCGGGGCCAATAATGTTTAAAAGGTTATTAACGGCTGCGGGCTCCTTTTTGCCCTGTTTGCTGGGGTTATTGGATGAAAACATTGGATTGCAAATATAGGTTCAAATGTACGAAAGCTGAGCTTATTTGTGGTTCTTTATTACCGAGGTGCTGTCAAACTTTTTATCTTTTTCCTGAAGCATATCGTTCAGGGCATCTATTTTAATTTGTTTGTTCTGCACATCCCGGTTCAAATCTTCCACCCGCTGGTTTAAATCCATCCAGGCTTCCCGGTTGCCGGAACTGCCATAACCCGGAACCAAATGTCGAACCGGGGTATAAGAAATCAGGAAAAAAATAATCAGCACAAAAACCACGAAAAGGGAGCTCAAAAGCATTAAAACATTCATGGGCGTGAGCCGAATGGAAAAAACTTCCCCGAAACTAGAATCGTTTAGCAGCACCAAACGATACTTATTTCTCAGTTTAGCCATAATTTTGCGTGCTTTTACCATAAATTGCCCCCTTTGCGTAATAAAAGTACGAAAATATCGTTTTTAAGTCTGAAATTGACCATGTTCCCAAAATCGCGCTTCTTTTTTGGCAGCTTTTTGGCTGTCGTTTTAATATCGGCCTGCAAAAACAGCGATTCCACATTGGGAAAAATGTGGCATAATACCACAGCCCATTATAATGTTTACTTCAACGCAGACCAAAAATGGACTGATGCGGTATTGGGAATGCGGGAAGGATACAAAGACGACTACCGTACCTTTTTAGAATTATACAACTATGGCAGCGCGGAATCCTTAAAAGGAAATCAGGGCAGCATGGATGAGGTAATCAAGCAAGTAAGTACCATGATTGATAAACATCCCAGAAGCAAATGGGTAGATGACGCTTACTTTCTCATGGGAAAAGCCTACTTCATGAAAGGCGATTTTATTGCGGCGGAGGATTTGTTCGTTTTTGTGAATACGAACTACAAAAATCCTGAAATACAGTATGGTGCCAAACTCTGGATTTTCCAAACCTTGTACCAGCAAAAGAAATTTGTGGAGGCCGAAAACCTTGCCAAAAGCCTTAAAGAAGACAAAGCATTCCCAAAAAGCCTAAACAGCGCTTTATACAGTGCCTTGGGAGCGGTTTACATAAAACAGGGAAAACTGACCCAAGCCGCAGAAATGCTCGACAAGGCCTTGCCCCATACCAAAGGAAAAATGAACCGGTACCGGATGCATTACGTTTTGGCCCAGGTAAACCTTGAATTGAAACGCTATGACATAGCCGCAAAACATTTTGATAAGGTTATTAAAATGAATCCTCCATACGAGCTGGCTTTCAACTCCAGGATTCAATTGTCGCAGCTGGTAGCAGAGCAAGGAGGCAAATATGCCAAGGTTAACAAAATCCTCAAGAGAATGCTCAAGGATGACAAGAACATTGACTACTACAGCCAGATTCATTATAGGCTTGGACTTAATGAGCTTCGCGCAGGCAATGAGGATAAAGCCTTATACCAGTTTAACCAATCATTGCGCAAGGGTGCTGCCGACAATGCGCAAATGACGACCACCTACCTGGCAATTGGTGATTTTTATTACCGCAAAAAGATTTACGAAAACGCCGGCCTGTATTATGATTCGGCCAACCGCAAACTGGATGAAAAGCATCCTGATTACAAAAAACTGGCGCAGAAGAGCGGCCAGCTTACGGATTTGCTTCGCCATTTGTTAACCATAAAGCGCGAAGACAGCCTATTGCGCATGGCTACGGATGTTGGTTTCCGGGAAAAATCCATCGACAACCTCATTGCGCTGGAAAAAAGGCGGGCCGAAAACGTCAAAAATGCACCTGCGCCGCCTCCCCCGCCACCGACAGGAAGCGAGCCTGTTGCAGGAGGAACCTCCTTCCCTTTTTACAACAGCACCCTGAGGGCAAAATCGGCACAAGAATTTCAAACCTACTGGGGCAACAGAAACAACCGCGATTACTGGCGGATAAGTGCAAAAAAAGTCACTACCGAAGCGGTAAAGGGCGATAAGGACACCACTGAAAAGACCGATGAACCTGTGCAAGGCATTCCGGAAGGCATTGCCGCCGACAGAAAAAAATATTATAAAGACATTCCATTTTCTGCCGAGGCCAAAAAAATGTCAAAAGAACGGCTGGAGGAAGCCATCTTTAATGCAGCAGGCATTTACCAGAATCAGCTGCAGGAGGATGCAGAAGCCATTCGTTGGTATGAAACCCTGCTGAGCCGTTTCCCTTCCACCAAATACGAAGCGCAGGTTTATTATGAACTGGCCAAAATTCACCGGGCGGGCAAGCGCACAGCCGCTTTTGAACAATACCGCAAAAAATTATCCGATAAATTTCCGGCATCCCTGTACCTGAAGTTGCTTGATGGGGGCAAGGAAACAACCGGCAGTTCCGAAAAAACCACTGAAATAAAGGCAGTGGAGTCACTTTACGAAAAAATGTACTCCGAGGTAAAGGATGGAAAATATGCAGAAGCCCTGGAAACCAAGAAAGAAGCCGATCAAAAATACACAGGCAATGCTTACCAGTCCCGGTTTGATTATTTACAAGGGCTGTGCCTCATCAAAACCGGAAAAACCGACAAGGGTATTGAGCTCCTAAAACAAATTCTGGTCGACTATCCCGGAACAGGCATTGCTGCCCAGTCTCAAAACACACTCGATGCCTGGGATAAGTTGAAAGCGGGCAGCGCCGTATCGGATACCGCAAAATCCACATCAATATCAGATGCTGAACTTTGGAAAACCTGGGATGGAAAAGAAGAACTCTTTTATCTGTTGGTATTCCCCAAGGGAAGCAACACCAACATGATCAGGGCAGCACTCAACGATTTCAATACAAAGAATTTTATTTTCGAGACCCTGGAGGTAAGTCCGGCAAGGGCCTCGGGCAGTACTGTATATATAAGCATCTCCAATTTTAGCAAACCTGAAAAAACGAAGGAATACCTTACATTCATTCAGGGCAAGCCTGAAATCCTGGCTGCAAAAGGTTTGTTTGAATTTGAAATGGCCTGGATATCGAAAACCAACTATATAACCCTGGCTGCGAATAACAGAATCAATGCCTACATGGAATTCTTCCGCGGAAAAGGGAAGTAATTGGTATATTCGCACAAACAAATGGCAGACGCTTCAGGCTTCTTCTTAATCCGCAGATTTTGGAACTTCCTACTGGGTTCGTTCTTGCTGGTTATCGTATTTTTCCTCCTGGTAAACTTTGGGTTGTTCGGAGAAATGCCCGACATCAAGGATTTAGAAAATCCAAGAAATGCACAGAGCAGCATTGTCTATTCGGCAGATGGTGAAATACTGGGGACCTATTTTCTGGAAAACCGCACCAACATCAAACATGATCAGATTGCACAGTGTGTTTATGACGCGCTGATTTCGACCGAAGATATCCGTTTTTATCAGCATTCCGGAATTGATGCCAAAGGCACAGCGAGGGCACTTATCAGGATGGGACGTGATGGTGGAGCCAGCACCATTTCGCAGCAGCTGGCCAAAAACATGTTCAGCATCTACGACAAGCCCAAGATGAAAATAACCAGGCTGATGCAAAAATTCAAAGAATGGATTATTGCCATCCGTCTGGAAAAACGCTTTACCAAGGATGAAATCATCACCATGTACCTTAATACCGTGCCATTTTCTGGCATGAGCTGGGGAATAGATGCTGCCTCGAGGGAGTTTTTCAACAAAAAACCGGCAGAATTAAAGGTTGAGGAAGCAGCAGTACTCATTGGTATGCTCAAGGCAACCAGCATGTATAATCCACGCCTAAACCCAGAAAAATCAATGGACAGGCGCAATGTGGTACTGAATCAAATGGTTAAGTATGGTAAACTCGATGCCAATACCTATGAATCTATTAAAGGTCAAAAGATAAAACTCAATTATAAACGTGTTGACAATGAAGGTCCGGCTATTTATTTCCGGGATCAACTGGCAGAATTTTTAAAGGACTGGTGCAAAAAGAACGGGCACAACCTATACCGCAGCGGTCTTCGGATATACACAACCATAGACAGCCGCCTGCAGCAATATGCTGAGAATGCTGTTGAACAGCACATGGCAGACCTTCAAAAACAATTCAACCAAACCTGGGGCAAAGAAGTTCCCTGGCGCAAAATCAGTGACTGGTCTGTTATTCCAAATTTCATTGAAAATGCACTGCAAAAAACAGAGCGTTATCAATACCTTAAAACCAAGTATAATGGGGACGAGAAAGCCATTATGGCAGAGTTAAAAAAACCCATTCGCATGACATTATTCTCCTGGAAAGGGGAACGCGATACCACCATGAGCCCCTATGACAGCATGAAATACATTAAGAAATTTCTGCACACAGGTTTTGTGGCCGTAGAACCAGAAACCGGCCATGTTAAGGCATGGGTTGGTGGCATCAACCATAAGTTTTTCAAATACGACCACGTAAACGTTCGTGCACGCAGGCAGGTAGGCTCAACCTTCAAACCCATTGTTTATGCCACAGCCATGGATATCAACAAATTTAGTCCTTGCACCATTTTCCCCAGGGAACGCACCACTTTCCAAGGTGCAGGTGGCGAACTGTGGAGTCCGAGAAACAGCGACGGCACAGAAGGTGGCGAAGCAACCATGGCAAAAGGATTGGCCATGTCCGACAATTTAATTACTGCCCAGATCATGAAATCATTGGGAGAATCGGCCCCGGAAATGGTGATTAAGTTTGCCGAACGCGTGGGTATCGAAAAAAACAGGATTCCTGCTGTTCCCAGCATCTGTTTGGGAACCATGGAACTTAGTCCGTTTGAAATGGCCAGTGCCTATACGGCATTTGTAAACAAAGGACTTTGGATAAAACCGACCTACATTACCCGGATAGAAGATAAAAACGGCAACGTACTGGAAGAATTTGGCACCCCGGTCCACGACCAGGTTTTGAGTGAAGAAAAAGCATACCTTATGTTTACCATGCTAAAGGGCGTGGTTGATTTTGGAACCGGAAGCTATTTGCGCGGAAAATATGGCATTACCGGCCATATTGGAGGCAAAACAGGTACCACGCAAGGCAGCGCAGATGGCTGGTTTATGGGGGTAACCAAAGGTTTGGTCTGCAGCGTATGGGTTGGTGCAGACGATCCATCAGTGCGCTTTAGAAATGGCTGGCTGGGACAGGGAGCGCTTATGGCCTTGCCCATTTATGGAATTTTCATGAAACAGGTTCAGGCAGACAAAAAAATCAGTATCGATACAGAAATGCCGGATATGCCCAAAAATATCAGCAACATCATGTCGGAATGCGGCGAAAACGGCGAAGCAGACCGCGGAGGGGAACTGGATGTTGACGAATTGGGAGATTAAACCAATTTTTCTTGATAAAGACAAAAACAATTGCTATATTTGCACCCCTAAAAATCTGGATAAAGTAACATGAAACCCAATATACATCCTAAGAATTTCCGCCTGGTTGTGTTTAAAGACATGAGCTGCGATCACTCTTTTATGGTTCACAGCTGTGTAGAAACAAAAGAAACCATCAAGTGGGAAGACGGCAATGAATACCCTTTGATGAAATTAGAGATTTCAGACAAATCTCACCCTTTTTACACCGGCAAGCAGCAACTTGTAGATACCGCAGGTCGTATCGATAAGTTTATGAGGCGCTACGGCAAAAAATAATTTCAACGACATTTTAGAAGCCGCTCACCCGAGCGGCTTTTTTTATTGTTTTAAACTGCCATAAAAGCCCTATTTTCGAAACCATGCTGCTGCACTTTTTTGATGACGATACCATTCAGCACCTTTATCCGTTAACGCTTACCCGTCCAGCTGCAGATTTGCGCTGCGGAATGTTGACCATTGCCGAAAAATGGGTAAGGTATTTTAAGCCGGAGCAATTCGGATATACCACCCTCCCGCACCTTGCCGCAAAGTACAAACCGCTGCAAGGAAATGTAACCCACCATATCAATGGAAGGTTATTGCCCAGCAAAGCCGCCATAGACGCCATTGGCAACCTTAAATCCGGTCAGCAATTGTGGAAAGGCGCAACGCTGCTGGCAAGATGCTCCGGCGAAACAACGTCCGATATACAGGCAGATTTTGAGGTGGCGCTCATCAGTCGCCCATACGACTTGTTCATCAATGCGGGTTGTTGTATCCAGCAGGATTTCGAATTGCTCACCCAGGGAAAAACCACACAGGTGCTCAATCCTACGGTGCAAGTACTTGGGGATTTTCCCATCTTCGTAGAAGAAGGCGCCAAGGTAAACTGCTGTGTTTTAAATGCAGGCAATGGCCCAATTTACATTGGAAAAAATGCCGAAATCATGGAGGGTTGTCTTGTTCGCGGGCCGCTTGCCATGTGCGAGGGCAGTGTACTCAAGCTTGGAGCCAAGGTTTACGGACCAACCGTTTTGGGACCCTATTGTGTGGTTGGCGGCGAAGTAAATAACATCAGCATGCAGGGCTACAGCAACAAGGGGCACGATGGCTTTTTGGGAAATGCGGTTTTGGGAGAATGGTGCAACATAGGCGCAGACAGCAATTGCAGCAACCTAAAGAACAACTATGAGGATGTGAAAGTATGGAACTACGCAACCGGTAAATTTGATAAAAGCGGGCAGCAATTTTGTGGCCTCATCATGGGTGACCACAGCAAATGCGGCATCAATACCATGTTCAACACCGGCACGGTGGTGGGCGTTTCTGCCAATATTTTCGGATCTGGTTTTCCAAGGCAATTTATTCCCGATTTTGCCTGGGGCGGTGCCAGCGGTTTCATCACCTACAAACTGGATGCTGCCTGCAAAACCGCAGGACTGGTGATGCCGAGGCGGAAAAAAGAATTTAATGAAACGGAAAAGGCGATTATGGAATCCGTTTTTTCTCTAACAGCAGGTTGGAGAAATTGGGAGGTTTCCAACGAATAGAGAACCCAATTCTTGATTTACGCATTACATTAGCCAATCTGCTGTCTTCGCTAAATATTTTAAAGCTACTTGCGCTACAAAAAATCAATCACATTGTCTTTGCCTACTCTTTGAACCGGAACTTCCGGGAAAGCATTGTTCCAGGCACGCGTGTTTATTTTTGATTCTGACCATTTGCATTCAAATGCGGCAAGCTTGGTTCCTTCCCTTTCTACCAAATCAATTTCACTGCCATCTTTGGTTCGCCAAAAATGGGGCTTGATTATTTTATTATGCCGCCGGTACGCTTTCATTCTTTCAGCAATGAAAAAGTTTTCAAAAAGCATTCCTTTGTCGTACCTGAATTCCATGGGCGAAAAATCACCTATCAAGGCATTTCTGATTCCGGTATCAAAAAAATAGATTTTTTCAAACCGCGTTACCTCAGATCTGGGATTATTGCCCAAAGACGGCAGTCTGAATAATATGAAAGCCTTTTCCAGCATGTTCACATAACTGATTACCGTTTGTCTGCTAATTTGCAGCTTCTGGGCAATTTCATTATACGATACCAGATTACCAATTTGCCAGGCCAGCAGCTGGGTCAATTTTTCAAGAATTACCGGGCGGCGAATCTGCTCTACCTGCAGTACATCTTTAAAAAGGTAATCCCTTGCCAGGTCTTTGACTTCGGTTTGGGCGTCGGCAGCGTTGATAACTGCGGGATACATGCCATATAAGATTCGCTCCTCCAGCAACCGTTTTGAATGCAAAGAGCCGGCGGCATTCGCAAACTCAAGCCAGGTAGCTGGGTACATAGGAATGGTGTAATTTCTCCCGGTTAAAGGCTCTGAAGCTGCATTGGCAAGATCAAAAGAAGATGAGCCCGTAGCTATAACGGTTAGTTCAGGGTAAGAATCGTGCAACAACTTTAGCGATATGCCTATGTCTTTAACCCGTTGCGCTTCATCAATGGCAACCAACTTTGCCCCCCTGAAAAAAGCAAACATTTCGGCACTTGTTTTACCCTCTAATGCCTCCTTTACATCGGGTTCGTCGCAATTCAGATACAAGCTGTCAGGCGTTTCGGAAAGTATTTGTTTCACCAGCGTGGTTTTTCCCACCTGACGGGCACCGTAAATAATAACTACTTTACCTGTTTTAAGGCCGCTGAGAATTTGCTTTTTTGCCTCTCTCACCAGTTTCATACAACAAATATATGCCTATTTTCGTAATCGTATTTACTTTTTTATGCCTTTTTTCGTAATTAAAACATCAATTATATGCCTATAATCGTCATTAGGAAATTTTATTATTGATTTTCAATTACTTATTCTTCAGCCGGTGTAAAAATATTCTTCAGCCGCTGCGCATTGATATTGAGGACCACCCCTGCTATCACCATTCCCATGCCCACATATTGCAATATCGCATAGGATTCATCAAAAATGAGCAGCCCTGCACCGGCTCCCCAAAGGATTCCAGCATAGCTTACTGCGGAAACCCTGCTGGCCAAATCTTCCTGATAAGCGCGCGTCATAAAAAATTGTCCTATCTGCGTGCTGATTCCGGTGCCCAGCAACCACATCCACTGCATTCCATCCGGCCATACCCAATCCTGGGGTTTAAACAGAAAATAGGCCAGCGCAATGGGAACACTCACCAATGGGAAGTACAACACCACCACATTCGGATCTTCTACGCCTTTTAGTTTTTTGATGGTATTGTAGGCCAAAGCAGAAAAGACAGCACCGCCCAAACCAGCCAGCATGGGCAATACAGGCACTTCAAACCCCGCACCATTTACCAGCATTACACCAGCAAAGGTTACAGCAAAAAACAACCATTGCAGTCGTATAACCCGCTCCCCCGCCATCCAGATAGCAAGAATGGTCGTTAACACCGGCGCCAGGTAATGAATGATAATGGCATTGCCCAACGGCATTTGCTGCAAGGTATAGAAATAACAGATCAGCCCGAGTGAACCAAACAGGCCCCGCTGAAGCAACAACATTTTATTTTTACCCAGCGGACTAACGCCCAATTGCCGGATGGTAACATAACCCAAAACGATTTGCACCAGCGCCCTGAAAAATACTGTTTCGGCAACCGGCATGCCTGAAACCATTTTTACGCAAATATTCATTAAGCCAAAAGCGAAGCTGGCAACGAGCATCATCCATACGCCTTTTGATAGCTTTATTTTCATTGGTCAATTAAGGAGAATGAATGAATGAATGAATGAATGAATGAATGAATGAATGAATGAATGACGCTTTTTGATAGATTTGTTTCGTTTTTTTTTAATTTATTGTGAAAGAATCAGTCGTTGCCGATAAATCATTTCAGTTTGCAAAAAGTGTAGTCGAACTATACAAAACAATAATTAAACCTGAAAAGGAATTTGTGTTGAGCAAACAATTGCTTCGATCCGGCACATCTATAGGGGCAAATATAGCAGAGGCCTCCGGGTCTATTTCTAAAAATGAATTTATCGCTAAAATACAAATTTCCTACAAGGAAGCACACGAATCAAGGTTCTGGATAAGGTTACTAAAAGAAACAAATTTCATTAACGAAGCAGAACATGAAAAACTGAAGGAACACCTGGATGAACTCATCAGCATTATCAATTCAATTTTAAAAACCTCAAAATTGAACTTATGACACATTACTTCATTTTTTCATTTCTTCATTAAAGTATTACGAAACCTGAGACAAAACTGCATTCATGCTGCGCACGGCATTGGCTGACTTGGCAAACTCGGCTTTTTCAGCCTCATCAAGATCAAGGTTCACAATGCTTTCCCAACCATTTTTACCAATGATTACAGGAACGCCTATGCAGATATCATTTTGTCCATATTCGCCATCAAGGGAAACACAGCAAGGAAACAATTTCTTTTGATCCGCAACAATGCTGTGAACCAAGGCAGCCACAGAAGCTCCGGGAGCATACCAGGCACTGGTACCCAGCATTCCTGTTAGGGTTGCACCGCCTACCATGGTATCGGACTTTACTTTTGACAAGGTGTCGGCACCGGCAAATTGAGAAACAGGAACACCTTTATATGATGCAAGACGGGTTAAAGGAATCATGGTTGTGTCGCCGTGACCGCCAATTACCATTCCATCAACATCGGCCGGAGGACAATTCAATGCAGCGCTTAAATAGGTACGGAAACGGCTGCTATCCAGGATTCCACCCATTCCAATGATTCTGTTTTTCGGCAAACCGGTGGCTTTCAAAGCCAGGTAAGTCATGGTATCCATTGGGTTGGAAACAACAATGATAATGGTATTGGGAGAGTGTTTCAACACATTTTCGCAAACGGTTTTAACAATTCCTGCATTCACGCCAATCAGTTCTTCGCGGGTCATGCCGGGTTTGCGGGGAATTCCGCTTGTGATAACCACCACATCACTGCCTGCGGTTTTGCTGTAATCGTTGGTTGAACCACTGATACGGGTATTGAAACCGTTTGTTGTGGCGCACTGCATTAAATCCAGCGCTTTGCCTTCGGCGAAATTTTCTTTGATATCCAGAAGAACCACCTCTGAGGCGAAGTTCTTCATGGCAATGTACTCTGCACACGAGGCGCCTACGTTTCCGGCACCGATTACGCTAATTTTTGACATGGAATTATATGGTTATTACGATACAAAATTAAGGTTTTGAACAATAAATGACAGCGCTTGTGCAGCAATTGTGAACAAAAGGAACAGGATTAATGGATTATTAAGAAAAATACAATCCAATTAACTTACTTTGTTACATTTTTTACCATCCAAGTTACTTACTTTTGTATTCTTTTTCTAATTACACCAAACCAGAACAATGAAAAACAAGTACGTTGACCTCATCAATCAAACATTTTACTTCCCACAAGATGAGTTTAAACTTGACTCCAATAGCGATCTTATGTTCCATGACATACCCCTTATGGAGCTTATTAACCAATACGGAACTCCTTTAAAATTCACCTATCTGCCCAAGATTTCCGAGAATATCCAAAAGGCTCGGACCTGGTTCAATGTAGCCATTGCCAAAGCAGACTATCAGGGTAAATACTATTATTGCTACTGCACCAAAAGCAATCACTTCCAATATGTGATTGAAGAAGTACTGAAAAACAATGTGCACATTGAAACATCAAGCGCGTTCGATGTAAACATCATTGAAACCCTTTTTGAACAAGGACTGATTGGCAAAGACAAATATGTTGTATGCAACGGTTTTAAGCGGGAGCAATACATAGAGAACATTGCCAACCTGATCAACACAGGCTGGACCAACGTCATTCCCGTGATTGATAATTACCGGGAAATAGAACAGCTGGAAACCCAGGTAAACGCACCTTTCACCTGCGGTATCCGCATTGCATCTGAAGAAGAACCCAAATTCGAATTCTATACTTCTCGCTTGGGTATTGGATATAAAGATATTTTGCCCTTCTACCGCAGCAAGATTAAGCGAAACAAGAATGTAAACCTGAAGATGTTGCACTTCTTTATCAATACCGGTATATATGACACAGCGTATTACTGGAATGAACTGCACAAATGCTTAAAGGTGTATTGCGACCTTAAAAAAGAATGTCCAACACTGGATACCTTAAACATTGGCGGCGGGTTCCCTATTAAGAATTCGTTAAACTACGATTACGATTATGAGTACATGGCAACTGAGATTGTTTCTCAGATAAAGCAGGTATGTATTGAAAATGAAATTCCAGAACCAGACATATTTACCGAATTCGGATCTTTCACTGTTGGCGAATCCGGCGGAGCTGTTTTCAGGGTTTTGGACCAGAAGCCACAAAACGACCGTGAGAAATGGAACATGATTGACAGCAGTTTCATGACCACATTGCCGGATGCATGGGCCATCAACAAGAAATTTGTGATGCTCCCCATCAACCGCTGGAACGAAGAATATGAGCGCGTTTTGCTGGGCGGAATTACCTGTGATAGCGACGACTACTACAACTCAGAACAACATGTAAACGCCATTTACCTGCCACAGTATGACAAGGACGATCCATTGTATATTGGTTTCTTTCATACCGGCGCTTATCAGGAAAGCATTGGTGGATACGGCGGCATTCAACACTGCCTTACCCCTTCACCCAAGCACGTTATTATTGATAAGGATGAAAATGGTGAGTATTATTTCCGCATGTTCAGTAAGGAACAGAGTTACAAGAGCATGCTGAAAACCTTGGGTTACATGTAACCTCAGTGCAACGCTGCGGCATTGGCCGGATAAATTCTTCTTTGGTAACCAAGCTGCATGGCTTTTTGAACCTGAATATCCCTTCTATATGAATCCTGGGCAAAAGAAACCTTGTTTTGTGGACCGCGGTAGGCCGTAAAATAAACCAGGTAAACCGGCAGCATAGAATCGAGCTGAAAGTGCTTATCTTTTTGTATATGCTTTTGCAAGCTATCCCTCAAGGATTTGTCCTTCCCCCAGGTTTTAATCAATTCTTTGCTGTGCTTAGGGGTCATCCCTGCGGTCATTAAAACCTGATCCAATTTATTCTTTTTGTTGAACGACAATAGGTATTCCACGAGTTCAAAAGGCTTTTCAAGTCGCACGCAGCCATGGCTCACGTGTCGCTCATCCAAGCCGAATGCCCACTTATGCGGCGTATCGTGCATGAAAATGCTGTAAGCATTGGGAAAATGAACCACAACACGGCCCAGGCTGTTGTCTGAGCCACCTGTTTGCTCTAAGGTATAGGGAATATTTGTTGCCGATACCTTTTCCCAATCAATGCTGAAGGGATCCACCTCCTCACCTTCCCTATCTTTAACCACATAACCCATTTTCTTCAATATTTCCGGATTGCGTTTTATTTCAGGCAGCATTTCCTTGGTCAGGATATTTCTGGGCACAAACCATGTGGGATTTACCACCAGGTGGGTGGTTTTTGCCTTAAAATTCGGCGTTTCCAGGTTATCGGGGGGCAACACTTTGCTTTTGGGCTTATGGCTTTCGGCCAATCGCTTATAATATCGAGGCCCTCGAGGCTCTCCGCTGCAGGTTTTCATCGAAACCAACAGGCTGTCGTTTCGAAAGGCGTGTAAGCGGTTTGCAGCAATATTCACCCATATCCGATTGCTTTCCGGGATGGGACCAAGCCAACGCCAACGCTCCATGGTTCCCTGCAATGCGAGCAAAATACTGCTTTTGCTTAAACCCAACTGCTTGGTGGTTTCCTGGTTTAAATATCCTTGGACTTGCAAACCTTCATTTAGTTGAAACGATTTGACTGCAGATGACAATTCGGCTGAAAACGTATCTTGTTTGGTGATAAAACTATCGTGTGGGACCGCTTCATATCCCCGCAACCTCAAAGCCGCAGCCACAGAAATCCTGATTGACCTGGACAGCTTCTCTCCCACCTTAACGGTTTTACTTAGCACCGGAACAAGCAGCAATTGGGAATCCTGAAGTGACTGACACCTGATCCAGGCTTGCTGCAGCGCCAGGTATTCGCCCCATGAAGGCTCTGCAGAAGCAATGGCATCAAAAGGATTTCCTCCTTTCAATAAGTTCTTTAAACCAAATGTTTTGCGGCCTGGTAATTTATAAACGCTGCCAAACGCGGTTGGCATGATACGCCCGTTTCCCAAATCGTGATACATGCCCAAAGCAGCATCAGCAGACAAAATCATAAATAGCGAAATACTGTCATAAGAAATACGCTCAGCGGTGGCCCAGGTATTTCGGGTTATTTGCTGATTGCATTTGCCCAAAAAACGGTAGTGGTAAAAATCCGGTGACAGGCCATGGCTGTTAATCCTGCGCTCCCATCCCATCATGGATTGCAGTGTTTTGCCGGACAGCATTTTATGCAAATAATCCTTGACCGCTAGTTTATTGTTCAATACAGCAAACAGGGTATCGGGCTGGTTTAAGTTGAATTTTTGCAGGGTTCCGCTATCGGTAACTTTTTTGTGCCATTTTTCCCATTGTACATATAGGCTGTCGGTATCAATGCGATCCAGTAACTGCGCTTGATCATCCGTTGATTTTGTTTCCTGACCGCAATGTAATTGCAGCGTTATCAGCAAAAAAACCAAAATTTTACCCAAAAAACGGAACAACATTGATACAAAGCTATTCCTTTTTGGTGCAAAATCAAGCCCCTTTTACAGCTTCACGCCTGGAGGTAAACCAAAGCCCCATAAACACTAAGGCTCCATTGATTAAAATCAATTCTGGTCCAATTTTATAACCATTAAATACTTGCATGGAAAGATCATTTAATCCCAAATCCATGTGTAATTTTTGCTGGTAATATCCCGGATTGCTAAACATATCCAAACCCAATGTTAGCAATGGGCCGGCCAGACAAACAGGCCAAAGCATGCGCTCGTTGGCCTTTTTGCGTGTCAGTATTCCGAAAGCAAACAAACCCAATAAGGGACCATAGGTAATTCCGGCAAATTTGATGATAAATAAAATGATGGATTTGTCATTGATATACCGGAATAAAAACACCATGAATAAGAACAAAACCGTGAAGGTGATGTGCACTTTCATGCGTTTTCGTTTCATGGTTTTTTCATCAGAAGGATTTTCCTGGATCCGCAATACATCGATACAATAACTGGAGGTGAGGGATGTGAGTGCACCATCCACGCTGGGAAATAAGGCAGATATTAACGCTATAACAAAAATAATTCCCAAAACTCCGGAAAATGCACCACCCAAAGCCAGGGCCGGAAACAAATCATCACCCGAAGCAGGCAAGCCCGAACCCAGTGTTACCGGGTGTTTTGATTGATAAACATAAAGGACTGCACCCAGCAGCAGAAACAAAAAATTAACCAGCACCAGCACGGCACTCATCAGCATCATATTTTTCTGAGAATCCTTTACATTGCTAACGCTGATGTTTTTCTGCATCATTTCCTGATCCATGCCTGTCATGGTGATGGTGATGAACATGCCACCCAGGATTTGCTTCAGAAAGAATCCGGGACTGTTAATATCCGTAACCCACAGGTTGTTCAGGTTGCGCGCCGATGCCATTTCCCAGGCTCCTGTCAAATCTGTTTGAAGGGCTTGGAGCACCACCACCAAACAAAGCACCAAACCCACAAGCATTCCAGTGGTTTGAAGCGTATCTGTAATGATGATGGTTTTAACACCTCCCTGAAAGGTATAGAGCAGAATCAGACACAATATCACAGAAGCGGAAAGCCAGAATGGGATGTTAAACGCTGAAAAAACAAATACATCCAGGATGCTTACCACCAGATACAATCGGGCTGTTGCGCCTACTGTTCTGGCCAGAATAAAAAAAGCTGCACCAATTTTATGGGCTTTATCGCCGAAGCGTTTACCCAAAAAGCTATAGATACTGGTAAGGTTTAGTTTATAGTATAATGGCAACAACACAAAAGCCACGACCCAATAACCCAGCCAATATCCCAGCACCAGCTGAAAATAGGTAAATCCGCTTTTGCCCACATCACCAGGCACACTCACGAACGTGACACCGGACAATGAGGTACCAATCATGCCAAAGGCAACAAGCAACCAGTTACTGTTGCGGTTTCCTATAAAAAAAGATTCGCTGTTGGCATTCCTTGACGTATAAAAAGCCACCCCAAGCAGCAGGATAAAATACCCGAAAATGGCAATCAATATGCTTCCTGAAATCATGGTTTAATCCCCATTATTGTTTCCAACTCTTTGGTATTTTGCAGCTGTTTTGGAATTTCATCCACCGGTAAATAGATCAGTGAATTGCTTTTAATTCCCCTTGCCTTATACTTTTCCGGGTTTATGTAAT
>CANKVN010000044.1 GCA_947487055.1 Flavobacteriales bacterium | reverse complement strand
TGAAAAATCGGCTGAAACCATGATGACCATTGCTAAATCGTATAATATCGATAGCGCTGTTATTGGCCATACAGAAGCCTCAGATAGAAAATCTTTGACCATTTCAGGTCATTGGGGTGAATTGAAGTATTGATATTAACCCCATAGCGGGTTTAAACCCGGGCTATGGGGTACCCAGCGACCCCGGAGGGGTCGAATAAACGTGGTGTTGTAGAGACGCATAATTATGCATCTCTCTACAACACCACATACGATGGACAATGGTCCGAATGTTTGGCCTCAGCCAGAATCCCGGAGGATTTCAGGCGTTTTTTCAGGTTGTCGGTTACGCTGATATAATCGATGCGCCAGCCCTTGTTATTGGCACGGGCATTGGCCCTAAAACTCCACCAGGTATAACTATGGGGCTCGGGGTGAAATTCACGGAATGTATCAACCATACCGCTTTCAAACCATTTATCCATCCAGGCACGCTCCTCGGGTAAAAATCCGGTACTGTTTTTATTGCTCACAGGATCGTGAATATCGATGGGCTTATGACAAATATTGTAATCGCCACACACAACCAATCCGGGAAAGGTTTTACGCAGCTGCTGACAATAATCAAAGAAATAATCCAGAAAGCGGTATTTCACATCCTGGCGGAGATCGCCGCTGGTGCCGCTGGGGAAATAAGCTGAAATTACGCTGAAATCATCATAATCCGCACGGATAACGCGCCCTTCGTGATCGTATTCCTCTTGATCGCAGCCATAGTGCACATGGTTAGGCGCTTTTTTGCTAAAAATGGCCACACCACTGTATCCTTTTTTCACTGCAGAAAACCAAAAATGATGATACCCCAATGCTTCAACGGCTGCAATATCGGCCTGGTCTTGCGTGGCCTTAATTTCCTGCAGGCAAACCACATCGGGATTCTCGTCCTTTAAAAAATCAAAAAGCCCCTTGGAAGCCGCACTGCGTATGCCGTTTACATTGTAGGTGAGAATTTTCATTGTGCAAAGGTAAAGGCTGAATCGGGCCTTTTAAGCATGCCTTTTTGCACATCCATAAAAGCCTTTTTACTTTTTTTTGCACTTTTAAATGTGCAATTAATCCCAGCATTCCATCAGCAACAGGTGCCCGTTTTGATACTGAATTTCCACAAAACCATCCTCAAGCACCCGATTGCTGCTGCCACTGCGCATGGGAAAATGCAAGGCTTCGTTTTGAAGCCCAAATGCCAGGTTGGAGGTGGAAACGCCTGTCGCCTCCATAATCGGAATCAGTGAGATGCTGGTACCCTTGGGATACCATTTTTTGAACTGCCTGGGCAGATTGTAAATTCGGGAGTGGTCATCTATAATGGCAACATCCATAATACCCGCATACCTGGGCAATGTAGCCAGGTTGTTGAAATGGTGATCGCTCCGCTTTCCGGTGGCCCAAACCACATTGGCAGCATGCTGGCCTTTTTCCATCAGGTATTCCAGCCCTTTTTGAAGATCGGTGAGCTCCTGATCGGGGCGGTGCACCACGGCAACCCCCTGAAGCATGGGATGACTTTCCCAGCCGGCCTCCAGGCTGTCAAAATCACCCAAAACAGCATCAATCCGAATCCCCAGCTCCAGCACCCGATGCAGCGCACCATCCAACACCAGCACGAATGGGTTCCACTCCAGCAATTGCCCCATACGCTCAGGATCGCACGCGGCGCCGTTGGCAATGATCAGGGCTGGCTCCTGCCCTTCGCGCACAAAGTGGTGGGAAGACATACCACAAATTTACAGCAATTGTGAATTGGCTATCAGGCGAATCAAAAATTACCCTTCCTAACGGTAACTATTTTTAACAATTGTCATTTTCCTGTTTCATTCTCATGCCTTCTTCCCAATAAAATGGTGTAATTTTACGTTCTTATTTTTTATGGCAACCAAACCGCGTATTTTATGGGCAGATGACGAAATAGACCTCCTGAAACCCCATGTGATTTTTTTAGAAGGCAAAGGATATGAAATGGTTACCGTCAGCAGTGGCCGCGATGCCATTGAGCAGGTAAAAAACAATGATTTTGACCTGGTTTTTCTGGATGAAAACATGCCAGGTATTTCAGGACTGGACGCACTATCCAGCATCAAGCAGGACAAGCCGAACCTGCCGGTCATCATGATAACCAAAAACGAAGAGGAACATATCATGGAAGAAGCCATCGGCAGTAAAATTGCAGACTACCTGATTAAGCCCGTTAACCCAAGCCAAATATTGCTCGCCGTAAAAAAGAACCTTGATGAAAAGCGCCTGGTAAGCCAGAAAACAACCCAGGGATATCAACGCGAATTCATGCAAATCGGAATTGCCGTAGGTGAACGAATGGATTTTACTGCATGGAAAGAGGTATATAAAAAACTCGTTTACTGGGAAATGGAACTTGCAGCAAGTGGAGAAGAAGGCATGAAAGAGGTTTTTGAAACCCAAAAAGCCGATGCCAACCGCAATTTCTGCCGTTTTGTATCAGACAATTACCTGGGCATGCTTAAAAGCACTGGCGACGACGGCCCCACCATGAGCCACAACCTTTTCCGCCGCGCCATCAATCCCTTGCTCGATGGCGATGTGCCTGTTTTTATGATTTTGGTAGACAACCTCCGCTATGATCAATGGCGTGCCATTTCTGGAACCCTGCAAAACGAATACAGGGTAGACCAGGAAGACCTGTACCTCAGCATCCTCCCCACTACTACACAATATTGCCGAAATGCCATCTTCAGCGGCCTTCTTCCCCTGGATATCGAAAAGAGATTCCCGAACAAATGGAGCAACGATGAGGATGAGGGCGGGAAAAATATGTTCGAGAAAGATTTTCTTGAGGATATGCTCAAACGATTAAGGCGGGACATTAAATTCTCCTACCATAAAATCACCAACCTGGATGCAGGCAAAGCCTTGGTGAACAATGTTCCCAATATGTTTCAGAACAAATTGAACGTGCTTGTATATAATTTTGTTGACAATTTTAGTCATGCCCGCACAGACATTCACGTGGTGCGCGAACTGGCCGAAGACGAAACGGCTTACCGCAATGTTATGGCCACGTGGTTTAAGCACAGCGCCCTTTGGGAAGCCTTGCAGCGCATAGCAGAGAAGCCCTGCAAAGTAATTATCACCACAGACCATGGCAGCATCAGGGTGAAGGATCCGGTGAAAATAGTGGGCGATAAAAATGTAAATACAAACTTGCGTTACAAACAGGGCAAAAGCCTTACCTACAATGCCAAAGAAGTATTTGAAGTTAAAAAACCACACGATGCACACCTGCCGTTGCTTCACATGAGCAGTAGTTTCGTATTTGCAAAAGAAAATGACTTCTTCGCCTACCCAAACAACTACAATTACTACGTAAACCATTACCGCAACACCTTTCAGCATGGTGGCATTAGCCTTGAGGAAATGTGCTGCCCACTGGTGGTAATGAGCCCAAAGTCATGAGCGAAAGCTGCATTGGTCCCATTGATGAAGGTGGATTGGAGCAGGTGGTCAACCGGATTGTAAATACAAGCCCGTTTCCTCATGTCATCAGCTTTACAGGCGATTTGGGAGCAGGTAAAACCACCCTTATCCGCAAGCTATTGCAGGCACTGGATTGCCCTGATACCGTGAGCAGCCCAACCTTTGGTATCGTAAACGAGTATCATACAACATCCGGCACCCTTATTTGCCACACCGATTGGTATCGCATGAAAGATGGAGGAGAATTGGTGGACACAGGCATCCTGGAGTATTTGCACAACGATGATTGCCTAATGCTGGTAGAATGGCCCCAAATTGGCGCAGCGCTTTTGGATGAGGAGCAATGCCTGCACATAAACATCACCCATGAGGGCGACAAGCGCAGTTACCTATTCAGCGACCGCCTGTCGTAAAGCATCCAAGTGGTATCGCCTTTGTAAACATCTTTGGCAAATAATGGCAATTTGTATGAATCCAGCTTGCCTTCCCGGTTTAGCACCAGCACAAAATCTGCACTATCTGGAGAACCTACATATTCAAGGTTGTTTCCTTCATCACCCAGTATTTGTTTATTTAACCAAATGGTTTCCGTAAAAGCGTAAATGCGAATAGGACTCACACAGTCATGATATTTTTTCCAGTCATGAACATTGGACTTCAATAAAGCATCGCGGGTACTGATACCCCAATAATCCATGCTGAACGAACCTGGTTTCCATATATTTTTCAATACATTAAAATACACAAAATCATGTTTCATATTTAATAATAAAAATACAGGAAAAAAACAGAGAGTGATTAGTGTTCTTTTATAACCAATGCTATTCAGAATTGAATCAACCCCTACACCACCCAAAAGCACAAAAGGAATATATAAAAAATACACATGCCGCCATCCATTATATAGGGTAGGCTTTTGAACAATCAGGTATAGCAATGTGATGGACAATAAAATCATTAAATACTGAATAATTGGCGACAACCTGAATTTGCTTATCGCTTTATAAAACCCGGTAAAAAATACCATTATATAAACCAAAGGAAGGGTTACCAGCATCCATAAAAAAGCGTAATAAGCCGGTACTTTCCCCGGCATCATCCAATTTCCTGCAAGAATAGTAGGTGTTGGCCAGGGGTTTTCATCAGCATATCGCAATATGCCGATAAAGCTATCCCATGGAGCTTTCCAAACAGCAGGATACACCATATACCAAGACATGATGAATACCATTATACCTAGAAAGAAGGCATAAATTCTTTTTATATTAAATTGATAATGAAGCAACACCCAAAGAACTGGGATAAAATAAAAAACACCGGCTATCCTTACCGTGCTTGCCATTCCGGCCACCATGCACGCAGCCCAGGGAAATTTTCCTTTATAAAAAGATACTGAGAGTGCCCACAATACGAATACACCCATACACAGAAAAAAAACATCCTTGGAATTATAATGCGCTTCTGCAAACAGCCGCGGCCAACAGGCATAAGCCATAGCCGTGAAACCGGGCGCAAGCGGATGCCTGTATAGCAATTTCCCAATCCGGTAAACGCCAAAAACAGACAACAGAAAAATAGCAAACAACAAGCCCCTGCGCACCAGCAATTTGGTTTGCATGGGCTGAGAATAAACGAGTTGTTCCAGCACATATGCCGGTGTTTCGAACAACGGCCCAAAATATTGGTGCTTTTGCACATCCTCAAATTTGCCCCAGCCCGCTATGTATCGGGCATTTTCGAAGCCTATGGTTCGCTGGGTAAGTTCATCGTAGTGCACCCCATACTTATTCAGGGTTGCAAAACCCAAAATGGCGTATAAAACAAAGAACCAGGTAAAATACCCGGTTCCTTTTAATGTGAAAATATGTTGTATACGCTTAATCAAGCGGTCGCTGGCTTGGCTTCGGCATTCATATAAGCTTCCATAGGCAAACACGCACAAACAAGGTTTCTGTCGCCATAAGTATCGTTTACACGGGAAACCGATGGCCCGAACGTTTTAGCAGCCACAAATGGCACAGGGTAAGCAGCCTTCTGGCGACCATACGAATGCGCCCACTCATCCGATGAAATTTCTGCGGCAGTGTGCGGTGCATTCTTCAATACATTGTCTAGCTTGTCTGCTTTACCATCTTCAATTTCACGCACTTCCTCACGGATGGCGAGCATGGCATCACAGAAACGGTCCAGCTCTTCTTTGCTCTCGCTCTCGGTTGGTTCTACCATCAAGGTACCTGCTACAGGGAAAGAAACCGTTGGGGCATGAAAACCATAATCCATAAGGCGCTTGGCAAAATCAGCCGCCTCAACTCCCGCAGATGTTTTGAATTTGCGGGTATCCAATATCATTTCGTGCGCGCAGAAGCCGTTTTCACCGCTGTACAACACCGGGTATTCGCTTTCCAGGCGTGCTTTCATGTAGTTGGCGTTTAGTATGGCCCATTTGGTCGCATTGGTAAGGCCTTCGCCACCCATCATCTTGATGTATGCATAAGAAATAAGCAGGATGCTCGCGCTACCCCATGGTGCAGCACTTACCGCATGCATGGCTTTGTCGCCGCCGGTTTTTATTACCGTATGACCTGGCAGGAAAGGAGCCAGATGAGCGGCAACACCAATGGGGCCCATACCCGGTCCACCACCACCATGTGGTATGCAGAAGGTTTTGTGCAGGTTGAGGTGACAAACATCTGCACCAATCATGCCCGGGCTGGTAAGTCCAACCTGTGCATTCATGTTGGCACCATCCATGTAAACCTGACCACCATACTGGTGAATCATGGCGGTAATATCTTTAATGGCACTTTCAAACACCCCGTGGGTACTTGGATAGGTAACCATCAACACCGCCAAACGGTCTTTATACTGCTCGGCTTTGGCTTTCAAATCCACCAAATCAATGTTGCCACGCTCGTCGCAGGCAGTTACCACTACTTCCATACCGGCCATAACGGCACTGGCAGGGTTGGTGCCGTGCGCACTGCTTGGAATGAGTGCTATATTTCGGTGTGATTCACCGCGGTTTTTGAAATATTCACGGATTACCATCAAACCTGCATATTCACCTTGTGAACCGGCATTGGGCTGCAAGCTCATGGCTGCAAATCCGGTTATCTCACAAAGATCCTTGCTCAGTTCATCAATAATTTCCATGTATCCATGCACCTGATCCAAAGGAGCAAACGGGTGCAAAGCATTAAACTCGGGCCAGGTTACTGGAATCATTTCGCTGGTGGCATTCAGTTTCATGGTGCAGCTGCCCAATGAAATCATGCTGTGGCAAAGGCTTAGGTCTTTGCTTTCCAAACCGCGGATATAGCGCAACATTTCATGCTCAGATTGCAGGGTATTAAATACCGGATGCAACATATAATTGGAGCTGCGCTTCAATGTTTCAGGAATGCGGCTTTTGGCTTCCTGGCCAACCGTTACGGCTGCACCATCAGTAGCTTTGCGGAAAATAGCCAGCAATTTTTCTACGTCGGCAACGGTGGTGGTTTCATCTACCGATACACCCACATGCTCGCCATCAAAATACCTCAGGTTTATGCCTTCGGCTAGGGCAAGTGCCTTGATGCTTTCGGCTCTGGGCACCTGTATATATAACGTATCAAAAAAATGTTCGCTTTTTACTTTGTAAACCCCGGAAGTGGCTTCGATCCCCCTTGCAAGTTCTGATGCGAGTGCATGAACCCTACCGGCAATCTTTTTTAGGCCATCGGGCCCATGGTAGCAACCATACATTCCCGCCATGATGCTCAACAACACCTGGGCTGTGCAAATATTGGAGGTCGCATTCTGACGCTTGATGTGTTGTTCGCGGGTTTGCAAGGCCATGCGCAATGCACGGTTTCCATTGCGGTCGATGCTCACACCGATAATACGGCCGGGCATCTGGCGCTTGTGTTCGTCTTTGGCTGCCATGTAAGCAGCATGCGGTCCACCATATCCCATGGGAACACCGAAGCGCTGGGTAGAACCCACTACGCAGTCTGCACCCATTTCGCCCGGAGGGGTTAACACGGTCAGGGAAAGTATATCTGCAATAAAGCAGGTTTTTACGCCGTGGGCTTTGCACTTATTGGCAAATTCACGGTAATCTTCAATGCTGCCTTTATCGTTGGGATACTGCACCACAGCACCAAAGAAGGTGGTGTCGGGTTGGAAGTTCTTGTATTTACCAAACACCAGCTCAACACCAATAGGCTCTGAACGGGTAACCAGAATATCCTTGGTTTGCGGGAAAATATCTTCATCCACAAAATACTTCATCCCCTGCCCTTTTGGCGCTTGCTCCATAAACATGTGAATGGCCTCAGCAGCAGCAGTACCCTCGTCCAGCAAAGATGCGTTGGCAATTTCCATTCCGGTAAGGTCAATAATCATGGTTTGGTAATTCAACAACGCTTCCAGACGACCTTGGGCAATCTCAGCCTGATATGGCGTATATTGGGTATACCAACCCGGATTTTCCATGATATTTCGCAATATCACAGCGGGGGTATGGGTTCCGTAATAACCCATGCCAATATGATTTTTGAATATTTTATTCTTTACCGCTTTGGCTTTCAGGGTTTCCAAAAATACGGGCTCGCTCAGCGGCTCACCAATATTCATTGGTTTGGGCAAACGAATACCTGCAGGCACCGTTTGATCAATAAGCTGATCCATCGAAGCTACACCAATGGTGTTCAACATGGATTCAAGATCGGCTGGCCTTGGACCAACATGGCGGTCTTCAAATTTCTCGGAATAGCGTGGATTGAGTTGCATAATTTGGATATGCAAATCTAAGAAAAACCAAGTGTTTTATTGGGAGAAAAATTTGTCTGTTAAAGGGATTTTGCCCCTTTACCAAACAAATCAAATGGTTCCCTCGTCTTTAAAACTGTAATACCCTGAAGCACCAATAATGAGGTGATCAATCAAGGCTATGTCCAACAGCTTTGCAGCATGGTGTATTTGCTTGGTAATCTTCGCATCGGCTTCGCTGGGATTTAGCTGACCGCTGGGATGGTTGTGCGCAATCAAAAGCCCGCAGGCATGGCGTTCCAGCGCCTTACGCAATAAAATCCTCACATCAATGATTGTGGAAGAAATACCACCCTCGCTCAGCTTCTCTGAGCCTACAATCCTATTGGACTGATTCAAATACACCGCCCAGAAAACTTCATTGTTTAAATCCTCCATGTGGCCGCGCAGGTAATCATAGGCTTCCCGGCTGCAGGTTACTTTGGTCAATTTGGTTACGCTTGATTTCTTCCGGGCTGCAAGTTCCATGGCTGCAATTATGCTTACGGCTTTTGCGGTACCAATTCCGGGCACAACACACAAATCCTGAACCGTTGCCCTGGCAAGCGCATTCAAATCTCCCCGGTACCGGTCCAAAATAATTTTTCCTAAATCCACTGCGCTGTGCAGGCGCGTGCCATGCCCTATGAGTATGGCAAGCAATTCTGCATCACTGAGGTTTTGACGCCCTTTGAGGGCCATTTTTTCGCGAGGACGATCATCCTCGTTCCATTGACAAATTGGTAAAGACTGAAACATGTTGATAATTTTTTTGACAAAATAATGTGCATTTATTTTTCAAATGTATTATGTTTGAACCGTCAAAAACAAGAACTTATTTATTATTTTTATTTAAAACGAACACAACATGAGCGAACAAACTGAAAAAATGAAAGCATTAAAGGCCACCATTGAAAGGTTGGAAAAAACCTATGGTAAAGGCGTTGTAATGAAGATGGACGGAACCAAATCTGTCGCTGTAGAGGTGGTTTCAACCGGTTCATTCGGACTTGACCTGGCCTTGGGCGTGGGAGGCTTTCCCCGCGGAAGAATTGTTGAAATTTACGGTCCTGAAAGTTCAGGTAAAACAACAATTGCGTTGCACACCATTGCAGAAGCCCAAAAGAAAGGCGGTATCTGCGCTTTCGTGGATGCAGAGCACGCTTTTGATAAATCCTATGCCGAAAAGCTGGGCATCGACACCACAAACCTTCTAATCTCTCAACCCGATGACGGAGAGCAAGCCCTGGAAATCGCAGACAACCTGATTCGCTCGGGCGCTATCGATGTACTGGTTATTGACTCTGTAGCAGCTTTGGTTCCCCGCGCTGAAATTGAAGGCGATATGGGCGACAGCAAAATGGGATTGCATGCAAGGTTGATGAGCCAGGCGCTTCGTAAACTTACAGGAACCATCAGCAAAACCGGCTGTGTAGCCATATTCATCAACCAGCTTCGCGAAAAAATTGGTGTTATGTTCGGCAATCCCGAAACCACTACCGGCGGTAATGCCCTTAAATTCTATGCCTCAATCCGTTTGGATATTCGCAGAATAGGCCAAATCAAAGACGGCGACGATATCATAGGAAACCGCACCAAGGTGAAGGTTGCCAAAAACAAGGTTGCCCCTCCTTTCCGTGTGGTAGAATTTGATATCATGTATGGAAAAGGCATCAGCCGCGTAGGTGAAGTATTGGATATTGCTGTTGATAGCGGCGTGGTTCAGAAAAGCGGAAGCTGGTTTAGCTATTCCGGTGCCAAATTGGGTCAGGGCCGCGATTCCGTGAAGGAATTACTGGAAGACAACCCGGAAATGCTTGCAGAAATAGAAGTTAAAATAAAAGCCAAAAACGCTGCAGGCGAAGAAGTAGTAGCGGTTCAACCAGGCGAAGCTGCAGAAGCCTAAGGTACTTTATTCTTGATTTATGTGATAAGCACCGGATTTATGTCCGGTGTTTTTTTTGAAGAAATCATGCAGAGACGCCTTTTCTCTTAATAAATTGTATATTTTCGTTAATCAATTATGGTTAATAAAAACTTGTTCATTGCCATTGGTATTGCAGCAGTGATTTCCATCATTCCAGGCTGCATAAAAAAAAGCAAAGAAATTATAATATAAACTACTGCAATCCTGCCGTTTACCTGCCCTTGGATGGGGTGATTCAGGATTTTTCTCAATTCAAGAATGTAGTAAAAGTTCATGGCTCTCCAACACCAGCGGCAGATCGTTTTGGCAATAGTAACGGAGCCTTGAATTTCAATGGTTCTTCAGATTACCTCGAATTGCCCCACATTAAACATTACACCGGCAATTCCATTTTGGTAAGTGCCTGGGTTTATCCCAAAGGCTTTGGGTTTTATGATAATGGCATTAAACCTATGCAGGAGTATTCAGGTATATTCAATAAATGGGATCACATCAACAGAAAGGGCATTAGTACCTATGCCACCCACAAACAAATCCGCACGAACGGGCAATTTGCCAATCAGGCATTTTATGATTGCGGTTGCGTTCCCGGCACCTTTTTGGTAACCAACAAATGGCAGCACATTGCTTATCATATTTGTGATGGAAAAATAAAATGTTATTTGAATGGGAATGTGGTTGTTGACAAAGACTTTAACAATAAAAGCGGGTTGCTTTCGGTAACCGCGCCAATTGAAATTGGACGTACACAATGGCATCCCAGCAATGCAAGGATGATAAGTTATTTTACAGGATCTATTGATGATGTAAAAATTTATTACAATTGCTGCGACATTAAGGTATTGGACCTATTTCAGGCCCAGCCATAAACAACTTATCTATTCTTCTCCTTTGTATCTACCCTTAAACATTATGGGATAGACTATGTATAGCATCAGCATTCTGCTATAACGAAAAATAATCGGCAGTAGCAATATGATGACTGCCGGAATGATGAACACTGCATAATCAAACAAGCCCAAATACCAGGTTATAATGCTTAAGTTTACAATGAGTGCCACCATAATGGCATAACTCCAATACATGGCTCCAAAGAAAAAGCCGGGTTCCGGTTCATAGCTCAATTTACAAGATTGACAAGCATATTGAGTATCTGCAAACCTTTTCAGGTTTAGAATACTTTTAGGAAAAACCCTGTCTTTACCACACCTGGGGCATCGACACAAGAGGAAACTGATGAAACGTGGCCTTGGATGGATGTAATCAGGCATTCTTGCCGTTTTTGCGGTAACGGTACCAGGCAAAACCTGCTGCACCCACCAGAATATAGGGGGTGCTCAACAAAAACAAGATTCCTTTATTGATTCCATTACCCACAACAACACCCTTTTTACCATTGATATTGCTTTTCAGCGCCGTTTTACACATCGGACACTGGGCTCTTGCATCAACAGCAAACACCATGAGCATTGCCATCAGGGCAACGAAACAGATTCTTTTTATTGGTTCCATGGGTAACAAGGCGAAATTAATACATAAACCAATACTCCCGTAACAGAAACATACAACCAAATGGGAAAAGTCCACCGTGCAAGCTTTCGGTGCTTCACCAAATTGCCTGTTGTGCTGAAATAAATGGTGTATAAAACCAACGGTAAAATAATGGCTGCCAGCATGATATGGCTAAAGAGTATGGTATAATATAAACCCTTCATCAAGCCTTCACCGCAATATTCCGTATGATCCATGCTGGTATGGTAGGTAACGTAGCTCACCAAAAAAAGTGCTGAAATTAAAAATGCTAACAGCATAAATACCTGGTGTAATGCTTTGTTCCTTCGAACGCGGATCATGTAAAAACCCAGCAGCAATGCGACAGAAACGCAGGAGTTCAAAACAGCATTTATAAAGGGCAAGTGTTTTGCAAGGGCCAGATTGGGCCTAAATTCGGTTGGCAAATAACGCAAAAGCACAACCACTGCCAAAACGGCCACGCTCACACCCAAAACAAGCCAAAAAAAGGCCTTATCGCTTATCCAGTTCTTTTTGTCGGTATTCATACAATAGGTTATTGATATCTTCTTCTATGCGCTTTAATGCTTCTAAACGAGCCCTGTTAGAGTTGCCACGGGTTGGCAACACGGCACGAATGTGTTTTTCTTTGTCAATGATGACCACTTTGTCATCGTGGATAAAATCCTGGCCTTTTTGCTCAGTAGCCAGCAGCAAATCATTGATTGCCCAATCATAAATCTCCTTTTTGGAGCCAGTACAGAACTGCCAGTTTACTTTATCGGCCCTAAAGCGGTCTGCGTAGGCCTTGATAACGGGGAGGCTGTCATTTTCGGGATCAATGGAAACAGACAAAAACCGCACTTTGGAATTCTTGTAAAACTTCTCGGCGATGGTTTGAACCTGCTTGTTCATTTCCGGGCAAACCTCAGGGCAGGTGGCAAAGAAAATATTGGCCACAATGATGGAAGAGTCAAAATCTGCCATGGTCACCTTTTTCCCGTTTTGATCAACAAGCTGTATGTCACCCACCTGGTGGTGTTCCACGGTTCCATCAGGATTCTTTACCGTTTGGCCAACATAATCAAGGGGCTTATGCACCCAGCGGGCATTGCTCAGGTAGTAAATTCCCAGTATGGGTAAAATAACGATGGCCGCGATAGCGGCCACCCTTAATATTCCTTTTTTATCGAATGGCATGATTATTTACAGTATGTCAAGGCATTCCCTTCATACAGCA
The DNA here is from genome assembly GCA_947487055.1 of Flavobacteriales bacterium. Classification (GTDB taxonomy): domain Bacteria; phylum Bacteroidota; class Bacteroidia; order NS11-12g; family UBA955; genus RGEC01. The sequence goes on along the minus strand of CANKVN010000044.1, from coordinate 6,310 downwards.
AGCCGGTAATCAGACCGAGGATAAAAATGGTAGGCACCAAAATTATCAGGGCAAGATTAATCTTTTCATACTTCATGTGCATAAAAGCCCCTACGATGTAGTAAGCCTTAACAATTCCAAAGAAGATGAAAATAAAATTCCTGAAGGCAGTATGCGGCATCACAAAATAGATGATGAAATCCAGCAGGGTAATACCTAACAGAAGCCAGAAAGTGCGCCACAACTCTTTTGTACCGTGGCTGTGTGTTTCCGGAATGTAATTGATAGCATCGTAATCGCCTGGTTTATTGTAAAATTCCATGGTTAAAATCTTTCGGTTTTAGGTTAGATGAGGTAAAAGAAGGTAAATACAAAGACCCAAACAAGGTCTACAAAGTGCCAGTAAAGGCCGGCTTTTTCGATCATCTCGTAATGGCCACGGCGATCAAATACACCACGGGCAGCCATGATGGTTACCACAATATTGATAACAACACCGCTGAACACGTGGAATCCGTGAAATCCGGTTACGATAAAGAACAAGGCTGCAAATGGAACAGGACCTGCAGTGCGGTATTCCGGCTCCCACTCGAAATGGCTTCCAAATCCCAAAGCACTGAACACTTTATTGCCTGCTTCTGTAATTCCAAATTGGTTTCCGTATAAGGTAGCACCTTCACCAATAAACACAGACCATTCCCAGGCTTGACAACCAAGGAACATAGCGCCACCGATGATGGTATAAACCATGTAACGAACTACTTCCTTCTTGCTCTTGCGGTGACCTGCTTCTACAGCAAGTACCATGGTAACAGAGGACATGATCAGGATGAAGGTCATTACACTCACAAACAGCAATGGAAGGTGAAGTCCATGCATGAAAGGGAAATGGTTAAAAATGGCAGCGGGATCGGGCCATTTGGTTACGATGGGTGATTGCACGTTGCTAAAACGCTGTGCTCCATACTGCACAAGCAGGCTGGAAAACGTGAAGGCATCGGAAAGCAGGAAAAGCCACATCATGAGTTTTCCATAACTTACATTAAAGGGGGAACGTCCGCCTGCCCACATGGGCTGCTGTTCAAAGGCCGCTGGTTGATGATTCGCCATTGTTCAAATTTACCTTGCGAAATAAAGGAATAAATACAAATAAATCCACAACAATCCTACAAAATGCCAGTATGTGTGGGTAACTCTCATCAGAGTGAGCTCTTTTTTGTGAACTTCAAGCTTAAAAGCCTTGGTTAAAGTAACAATTAGCAAGATTAAACCACCCATTACGTGCAACACGTGAAAGAATGAAATCACGTATACATAACTCGCGGAAATATCCTCGGGATCGGCATTTACGAATACGAGGCCAACAGAATGCATGCTTTGCCACCCTGAATACTGCAGAAAGCAAAATACAATGCCCAGCAGCAGCGTAAGGCCCAAATAAAGCCTGTTCTGGACCAACTCATCTGCTTTTGCAGCGCGTAGCGCCAGGTAAATGCTTAAACTACCCAAAACGGCTACCAAGGCTGAAAACATAAACTGGATGGGCAAATCAAACTTTGTCCACGTGTTTTTGGCCGCAGCATCGGGCATGTGAACGATATACGCGCTCACAAAAGCAGCAAAAAGCATGCAGCTGGCAATGATCATCAATACCAGATTAAATCGCATTGGTGCAATCCGGTAAGTTTCTTTATTGTTTCTCATGGTTAAGTTTCTGTTCATGATTAATTAGAATAGGATATAAGTTAAAAAGACTATGGGTGTATAAATAAAAGAGGCGTAGAGCAATTTTTTGGCGTCTGCTATTTGCAACGTTTTGTTGAGTTTGAAGGCGAATATGGCAAAAAAGATACCTGAAGACAGTATTCCAATAAGTGCCCAGTAACTGCATAAACCGTAGAAAACCGGCATAACGCTGGCAACAATCAGAATCAAGGTATAAATAACAACCTGAAAACTGCTTTTCTTATCCCTTCCTCCCATACTCGGAAGCAGCCAGTACCCAGCTTTTTGATAATCATCGTGCAGTAACCAGGCAATGGCCCAAAAGTGCGGAAACTGCCAGAAGAACTGAACCAAAAATAGGATTATACCCGCTTCATCGATTGCACCAGTAAATGCGGTGTAGCCAATAAGCGGGGGCAAGGCACCCGGTATGGCACCCACCATCACAGCCAGGGGGCTGCTTCCCTTCATTGGGGTATAAACAAACACATATAAAACAAACGATAGCAGTCCAAGCAAAGCAGTGAGCAAAGAAGTGGTAACCATCAGCACGAGCACTCCAAGCAGGGCGCTAATCCATGAAAATACCCTTGCCTGTTTAACAGTAAGCCTACCTTCCACGATGGGCCTGTTCTGGGTTCTTGTCATTTTGCTATCAGGAATTTCCTCAAGTACCTGGTTCAGCCCGTTGGACCCGAATACAACGAGCAAACCACCAATAAAAACGCCCAGGAAAGCAGGCCAATGAAACGCGGCAAAATCGCCGTTGATGCTGTTGAATTTACATCCCAGTAAATACCCAAAAGCAGAGGTAGCCACCACAGTGGAGGTCAGCCTAAACTTTACCAAGTCGAAATATGCCTTAAAGATCTGTTTCACTGTGCGCTACTATATTAACTAACATTTTTAAGCAGAAATGGGTTTGGTAATTCGCCAATAAAAAAGCAGGATTGGCAAGGACGCTCCCAAAACAATATGCAATACCTGAGAAACCGGGGGCAATACATAGTTAATGTTGATTGCACCCAGCACTATCTGGCAAAAAGCGATGCTTCCAACAACGCCAAAAGCCCTGGCTTGAACAGGCAATTTATCCCTGTAGGATTTCCAAATCCAAAAAGCGTAAACCATAAACAATATCGGCAAATACCGATGCAAGGCAAAGGTTTTGCCCATTGCTTCCCAATTGAGTATGTGGTCCTTTTCCAGCGTGCGCGACAGCGTAAGAACTTCCACCTGCTCGCGGGCAAGGGTGCCTAAAAACACAATCATCAAGGCCCCGGCAAGCAGGACGTTCCAGTGTGTGTTAAGCTTTTTGCTATCGGATGAAATACTGAATGCTGCCTGTCGGTGCATGGCGAGCATAAAGAAGAACACACTCAAAAAAGACAACATAAAATGTACGGAAACGATTCCTGGAAGCAGGTTTGTAGCAACCACAATACTTCCCAGCCACGCATTCAACACAAGCATTACCAAGCCCAGCGAAGCAAACATGAAAACCTTTTTCCGCTGTGAAATAAAACGCATGGAAAGTAACCAGAAGAGGAGTGCAAACAAGCCGGAGAGCACACCAAACAAACGGTTGATATATTCTATCCAGGCCTTAACTGCATTGAACGCTTCGGGCTGATAGATGGCAGGGTTGCTCCTAAGTAAATCGGCCTTTTCCTTAAGACCTACCTTTTCCAGTGTATTGGCAAATCGGTTTACTTTCTGAATCCGTTTTTCCAAAAACACCTGCATGTAGTTGGGTGGCAACTGGCAAGCACAGGTAGGAGGCATAAGCAGCCCAAAACACTTCGGCCAATCGGGGCAGCCCATTCCACTGCCGGTTACCCGAACAAGGCCACCGAGCAGGAACAATAAAAAAACAGACGAACAGGCTATAATACCTGTTCGTCTGAAAAAAGTATGGGAAAATATTCGGTTAAGTGCGGACAAGGCTTAATCAGCTCCAGCCAAACACACGCTTAATGGCAGCAAACATCACATTCTCAACCGCTTCTTCCTTTTTGGTAGACTTGCGCTTGGGAGCAGATTGAGAATCCGGTTCACCGGTTTCTACGGTATCAGACTCATCAGGAATATGCTGTGGGAAATAATCATCCTCGCGATCCGGGTGGCTGTACTCATAAGGACCACGGTACACTTCAGGAATTGCACCAGGCCAGTTTCCGTGAATATGTTCCACAGGAGCACTCCATTCCAGGGTGTTACTCTGCCATGGGTTTTGTTCTGCTTTTTTACCGCGGAAGATGCTGTAAAAGAAATTCCACAAGAAGAGCAACTGTGCACCACCGGCTACGATGGCGGAAATGGTAATCAGTTTGTTAACGTCCATCCACACATCAAATTCTTTCATCAGGGTGAACATGTAGTATCGGCGTGGAACACCAGCCAATCCCATAAAGTGCATTGGGAAGAATACCAGGTATGCAGTGATGAAGGTAATCCAGAAGTGGAAATAACCCAGTGTGCTGTTCAGCATACGGCCATACATACGGGGGAACCAGTGGTAAATACCCGCAAACATTCCAAAGATAGCAGAAGAACCCATTACCAAGTGGAAGTGGGCAACCACGAAGTAACTGTCGTGCAGCTGAATATCCAGTGCAGCATTACCCAGGTAGATACCGGTCAAACCACCGGAAATAAAGAACGACACCAATCCTATAGAGAACAGCATTGCAGGGGTAAAGCGCAAGTTACCTTTCCACAGGGTGGCAAGATAGTTGAACACTTTAACTGCAGACGGTACCGCAATAATCAACGTTAATATCATGAACACACTGCCCAGGAATGGATTCATTCCGGTGATAAACATGTGGTGACCCCAAACGATGAACGAAAGGAAAGAGATACCCATCAGGGAAATAACCATGGCCGTGTAGCCAAAGATTGGTTTGCGCGCATTGGTTGAAATTACTTCAGAAGTAATACCCAGTGCAGGCATCAAAATAATATATACTTCGGGGTGACCCAGGAACCAGAATAAATGCTGATAAAGAACAGGGCTACCACCAATGTTTTCCATGGCTCCTACCCCCTCCAGATAAATATCTGAAAGGTAGAATGAAGTACCGAAGCTACGGTCAAAAATCAGGAACAAACCTGCACCAAGCAATACAGGGAAAGACAACAATCCCAGAACAGCGGTGAAGAAGAACGCCCAAATGGTCAGTGGCATGCGGTTCATGCTCATGCCTTTGGTACGCATGTTCAATACAGTACTGATATAATTGATACCGCCCAACAGCGCTGAAATAATAAACAAAACGATAGCAACCAACCACAAGGTCATACCCAAACCAGAGCCGGGCATGGCTTTTTCCATTGCGCTCAATGGTGGGTAAACTGTCCAACCCGCAGAAGCAGGGCCTGTTTCCACGCCAACCGAAATGAGCAGAACAACAGACGAAAGGAAGAAGAACCAGTAACTGAGCATATTCATGAAGGGTGATGCCATATCACGGGCACCTACCTGCAATGGAATTAATAAGTTTGAGAACGTACCGCTAAGTCCTGCAGTAAGCACATAGAACACCATGATGGTTCCGTGAATGGTTACCAAACCCATATAGAAGTTGGGATCCAGTTTACCATCCTGCGCCCACTTGCCAAGCAGCATTTCTAAAATGTCAAATTTTTCATCGGGCCATGCCAATTGCATGCGGAACAACAAAGACATAACCAAACCCACCATACCCATAATAATACCGGTAATGAGGAACTGTTTGGAAATCATCTTGTGATCCATGGAGAACACATACTTGCTGATGAAGCTTTCTTTGTGTTCGTGGTGACCGTGATGGTCTGTGTGTAAAGCAGCTGTGCTCATATCAAAATTTGCTTTTCTGGTTTAACGTATGGAAACGGAGTTTGGTTTAACAATTGAAGTATCTTTTTGAGCAGCACCATCTTCAGTGGGGGCTGCAGCCGGTGGGGCTACTACAGGTACTTGGGTCGCAAGCCAGGTATTATATTCGGCTTCAGAACCAACCACCGTAATTTTAATTTTCATGTTGTAGTGGGCACCACCACAAATTTTGTTGCAATACAGGTAAAATTCGAAGTCTTTGTTTTTCTTTATTACCTTGGCTTCTTCGGTAGTGCTGGTTGGCACGAACGCAAAGCGTGTAGCCATGCCAGGAACCACGTTCATTTGGCCGCGGAAATCGGGGAACCAGGCAGAATGGATAACATCGCGGGCCCTGAAGTTGAAATTGTAAGACTTACCTTTAATCAGCACGATTTCGGTTGTGATTTTATCATCATAGGCTGCTTTGTTGAACACATTGGCATCCTTGCGGTAGGTGACAACCCTTTTTAGGGTGGTATTTTTTCTTCTGAGGTCTTTTTTCAATTGACGCACATAAGAACCTGAAGCCGCATCTTCTGCCTTGTTCTTCAGTTCCTTATAAATGGCAGGATAAGCGGTAGCATTGCTGCCGGTATTGAACGTTGCATAGGCTGCTTGCCAAGCTTTGGTAGAATCGCCGGCAGATGCAATTTGCTTTTCAAGCAAAACGATATCATTTTTAAGGTCAGAGGCCAAAGAATCTACGTGTTCATCAACTGCCAAACCCAGTGGGTTTTTGCCGCT
>CANKVN010000043.1 GCA_947487055.1 Flavobacteriales bacterium | reverse complement strand
CGGGTTGAAATTTACACAAAAGTAAAATTATCCGCAGCCGCAGGTGGCTTAGGCGTGATCAAACTTCATCGTCAGGCTGATTCTTTTGCGCTGGGCGTCCACTTCCATCACACGCACTTTCACATGCTGGCCCAGGGAAACCACTTCCAGTGGATGCTTGATAAACCGATCGCACATTTGGCTAATGTGTACCAGGCCATCCTGCTTAACCCCAATATCCACAAAGGCACCGAAGTCGGTGATATTGGTGATGATGCCATTAAGTTCCAGACCCGAATCCAAATCGCTTATTTTCCTGACAGTATCGCTGAAACCAACCTGCACAAAAGTTCCCCGTGGATCCAGCCCGGGTTTGCTTAATTCCTTTATAATATCGGTGAGGGTGAGTAACCCCAATCCTTCGTCTTCATTGACATAATTTACCAGTTGAACACCAGAAAGCTGCTGAGGGCTTTGGAGCAAATCTGCAACGGTTGTGCCCAAATCGGCGGCTATTTTTTTAACCAGCCCATACCGTTCGGGGTGCACAGCACTGTCATCAAGCGGATTTTTGGCCCCTTTCACTCGAAGAAAACCAGCACATTGTTCAAACACCCTGCTGCCAAGCCGTGGAACTTCCTTTAATTGGTCACGGCTGTTAAAACCGCCCAGCTGCTCCCTGTAATCCACAATATTTTTGGCCAAAACAGGTCCAAGACCGCTTACATAAGCCAACAAATGCCTGCTGGCCGTATTTAGGTTTACCCCAACTGCATTTACCGATGAAACAACAACGGTATCGAGTTTTTTCTTTAACGAAGTTTGGTTCACATCATGCTGGTATTGCCCAACGCCAATATTGCCGGGATCGATTTTAACCAATTCTGCCAGCGGATCTAAGAGCCGCCTGCCAATTGAAATTGCGCCACGGATGGTAACATCCAGCGATGGAAATTCTTCCCTGGCAACAGCACCGGCACTGTAAATACTCGCTCCCGCTTCATTGACCATATAAACAGACATGGTGTTGCCCATTACTTTTTGGATAAACGCTTCAGTTTCGCGACCCGCAGTGCCATTGCCAATAGCGATTGCTTCCGGAGCAAATTCATCCACCAGTTTCAGGATGGTGCGCTCTGCACCGGAAAAATCATTCTGCGGTTCATGCGGAAAAATGGCGTCGCTGCGCAGGTAGGCGCCATTCTCGTTGATGACAACAACCTTACAGCCAGTTCTGAATCCCGGATCGATGGCCAGAATCTTTTTCTGCCCCAGTGGCGGAGCCAGGAGCAATTGCCTGGCATTGGCAGCAAAAACGGCTATTGCCTCCTCATCCGCACGATCCCTGGCTTTTTGCAAAAATTCCGATTCCAAAGACGGCTGCAACAGCCGTTCCCAAGAATCCACCATCGCTATTTTCACTTGTTCCGTAGCATCAGAGTAGCCATGCAGCACGTGCCTGCGCATTTGTTGCAGGGCCCTTTCCTCATCCGGCTTTACCGTTACTTTCAAAAATCCCTGATGCTCGCCACGGCTTATGGCGAGGATGCGGTGAGACGGACAGCGGTGCAATGCTTCGGTATGCTCGAAGTAGTCCCTGTACTTCTGGGCCTCCGGATTGTCTTTTTTGCCTCGACTCACTTTGGCAAAGAGCACAGCTTCCTTATCAAACAGCATGCGCATTTTGGAACGCAGCACAGCATCCTCACTGATCCATTCTGCAACTATATCCCTGGCTCCTTGCAGCGCTTCCTGCTTGCCTCCGGGTAAACCAGCAGCAATGGCGGATATTTCTTGCAAAAAACGATCATTTTTTTGCTCGTAAATCATACGGGCAATGGGTTCCAGGCCTTTTTCACGTGCTGCATCTGCCCGGGATTTGCGGCGTGGCTTGTAGGGCAAATACAAATCTTCCAGCTCCTCCAAACCGGCGACTTCACGTATGGCACGTTCCAGTTCCGGACTCAGTTTACCCTGTTCTGCAATTTGCTTGAGGATATAGGCCCTGCGTTTCTCCAGCTCTTCTATCCGCTCCCATTCATCCTTGATGGACTGCAGCTGCACTTCATCCAAATTGCCGGTAATTTCTTTTCTGTATCGGGCGATGAAAGGAATCGTACCCCCTTCTGCCATCAGTTTAAGGGTATTCTTTACCTGCCACTCTTTGATTTTCAGCTGCGCTGCAACATGCTTTTCATGCATAGTGGGGCGAAATTAGCCGCAATTCACGGGTGCTTTTCATCAAATTATTGACATTTATTTACCACAGGAACATTCACGCTCAAGCGCTATATTTTACAATGCTTTTGACTATTTTACATACCGGTCGGTACGGAGTATTTTAGGGACAATTCCCCACAAAACCATCAGGCTTCATGGAGTTTGGCATTCAAAGCCCATTTGATCATGCCATACGTATAATTATCGCTGAGTTTGGCTTTAATTTCTGTTAACCCCAATTTGTCTGTCTGCTTAATAGCCTGCAAAATTTCGGTTTGCTGATCGGCGGTTAACACTTCATCAATATTGAGTTTCCCCTGAGAAAGCAGGGTTGCCAGATGGGTTTCGATGGTGGTTGGACTCATTTTGCGCATTTCTGCAATGTCGTCGATGGCGTGCCCTTCCCTAAAGAGATTCAGGGTAATGGTATAGGTTTCGCCTTTTACCGCTTTCTTTTCTGCCGTTTCAGCCGGAGTTGGAGCATCTGAAAGCGGCTCCCGCACAATCTTATTCACACCCTGATACAGCCATTGTCCATTCACCTGCATGCCATACAGGTTGTTCAATACCACCCACAAACGTTCCAGCAGCGTATCGGCCTGCAGAAAATATTTCTTTGCCCTGGAGCGCACCGCAAGGGATCCGTGAAACTCGGCAAGTGGCTGAATGACTTGCTCGTGAAGCCTTCCGGCAAAATAGTCGGCACCTTTTGTTATGCGCGCTACCAGCAGATTGAACTGATTTTCGTTGTCAAAATCATCGGGGAAAATCTGCAGTATTTCGCTCCTGAACCTGGCGGCAATTTCTTCCAGCTCCATCAGCCTGGAGGCCCATTCTTCTGCCTGATCGGCCACCTGTACCGGCAATGGCGATTCAAATTCTTTATTTTCCAGGTGCCAGTCGCGCATTTGCCGCTCCGGTTCGCGGAATGAAAAAACCCTCAATAGGCGCGTTTTGGCGTATTGCTGCTGCTCTGTCCACAGGCGGTCTTCCAGGGCAGCCCTTCCCATTTTAACTGCGCTAAACGCTACAATCCTGGCATCGGACTGTATGCTCCTGGAGGTGATTTCACTTTTAAGGACCAATCCATCCATACTTCGGCAGCGGCTGAGGGCCACATAAACCTGTCCGGCGGCAAAGGAAGCGCCTGCATCAATTACAGCCTTGTCAAATGTAAGTCCCTGGCTTTTATGGATGGTAATGGCCCAGGCCAGGCGGATGGGATACTGAACAAAACTCCCCATCACTTCCTCCTCCAGTTTATCCCCGGATTTATTAAGCAGGTAGCGTTTATTTTCCCAGGTTTCGGGTTTCACGCTGATGGTGGTGTTGGTGTTGGTTTCCGTGAATCGTACATCAATGTTATCATTATTGATAGCGCTAATGATGCCTATTTTGCCATTAAAATAGCGCTTATCCATGGAAGTATCGTTTTTAATAAACATGACCTGTGCGCCAACCTTCACACGCAAAGCACTCTCCGTAGGATACATGTTTTCCGGAAACTCTTTGTGAATGGCTGCTATCAGGTAACGTTCCTCCCCTGCTATTCTCTTGAGCGCCTCCTCGTTGAGTTTATCGGCTGTGGAGTTGTGCGTTGTAAGGGTAATGAAGCCTGCACCTTCCTCCGGTTGAAAATCGGGGCGGTAATATTGCATCAGTGCATCATAATCATCACGGTCAAATTCGGTATTGCGTATGTTGTTAAGAATACCGACAAACTTGCGGTCTGTTTGACGATGCACCACTTCCAGCTCCAGCATCACCGGCTTTATTTTCGGATACACCAGGGCATCAAAAAAGTATCGCCCCTGATAGCATGAGGAAAGCAACCTGATTTCATCCTCCCGAATAACTGGCGGCAACTGGTACAAATCACCAATCAACAGCACCTGCACGCCACCGAAAGGGAGTCCGCTGCGCCTAACCGTTCTCAGGGCAAGGTCTATGGCATCCATGATGTCCATGCGAACCATGCTCACTTCATCAATCACCAGCAATTCCAGTTCGCGCAGCATTTCCCGTTTTTGCCTGTTGTACTTAAAATGCCTCATGAGCATTAAGGTATTGTTTGCAATGTTGGGATCCACCGCCTCATCCGAAGGCACAAAGGCCTTGGTAGGAAATCCGAATAACGAATGAAGGGTTACCCCACCGGCATTGATAGCCGCCACGCCAGTGGGAGCCGCTATCACATACTTTTTCCCGCAGGCTGGCACCACAGTGCGTAAAAACGTTGTTTTTCCGGTACCTGCTTTTCCGGTTAAATAAATTGGAGCCGAGGTAGAACGCACAAATTCTGAAGCTAAATCAAACATAAAATCACCCATAATTATATCATTAAAAGAAGTCCAAATATACAATTGGCTGTTTAATTTATCCATCCAAAGAAATTGCTAATCACCTGTTTTACATGTAAATAATTTTAAGTACTTTTGCGAAATATCGCTACAACCTGAATCTGTTTTTATTGACCCTCCATGAATACTTCTGCTACCATACAGCAATACCCATTCAAATCAGGGCTTGCGCAGGAATTTGAGGTGGTTTCTATTGAGGAATTGTACCACAAACATGCCGATTTGCTCTGTGTTCCGCACAGAACAAACTTTTACCATATTATGTGGTTTACAGCGGGTGCAGCCACGCACCATATCGATTTCAAACCAATTGAATCACAGCCGAATACGGTTTTGTTTCTGCATAAAGATTCTGTAAAGCAGTTCGCCTCAGCCGATTCGCTATCCGGAAATGTGATTTTTTTCACAGACTCCTTTTTTGCCCAGACGGCAGAAGACACCCTGTACCTTAATACATCCATCCTGTTCAATGATTTTTTTAGCATTGCTGAAATTCAACCCAAGGAATACCTGAACCCTCTTGGCCAAACGATGGAACTAATTAAGGCAGAATTTCAAAAAAACGTAGACCATTCCCAATCGGCCATCCTTAAAAATCTGTTGCACAACTTTTTGCTACTTTCGGAACGAGAGCGTCGCAAACAGGCATTTACCGAAATAAAGAAAGGCCCTGAAATGGAGTGTCTGATGCAATTTAAGGGATTATTGGAAAAACACTTTCATTCCATTAAACAGGTGAGCGCTTATGCCGAAAAAATGAATGTTACCGAAAAAAAGTTGTTGACCAGCACCAATAAAATCCTCGGGAAATCACCCAAGGAAATGATTGACGAGCGAATTACCCTGGAGGCAAAACGGCTTTTGGCATACACCCATTTAAGTGTTAAGGAAATAGGATTTGAACTCGGATTTGACGAGCCCACCAATTTTGTAAAGTATTTCAGGAAAAATGCGGCACAGTCGCCGATGGAATTCAGGGAAAGCAGCAGCTTAACCTAAAATTACCATTAGAAGGCTGTTTTTTACCATTCATGCTGATATTATTGGCTCATTTTTGACGCTGATAATAATCTTCTTCCTTTCCTTTACATGAATTACTCCAAAAAAGACCAGGTTGTTTCTTTATTGAAATGCTTTGAAACCCGAGACCCTGCTGCTATCAACCACATCCATCCAAAAAGATACAGGCGGCACAACCCAATGGAGTCCGACGGCTTGCTTGGTTTTGCCAGCAGAATGCTAAAACAGGATGCCAAAACGGTAAAGGTAAATCCCATTAGGGTGCTGCAAGATGGGGATTTCGTGATTGCACACACCCAGTTTCAATGGCAGCAACCAACAGTAGGGTTGGATATTTTTCGTTTCAGTGGTAACAAAATAGTGGAACATTGGGAAAACCACCAGCTTGCCCCATCTAAATCAGAAAAGCATAAGAACCTTATTGAGGGCAGCACCACGGTAAAGGACGAATCCAAAACCAATGACAATAAGGATGTTGCAAAACGCTTTGCCGAAGAGATTTTGCTGCAACAGAAATACCATTTGCTGGGCGATCTGGTGGACCTGAAAAACTATGTGGTGCGCAGTGGGCTCATGCACGCCAAAACCAAAGGTGCTGCTGCGGCTTCGCGCATGGTTGACACCATCAGGGAAAACAGGTACGTCCGCGTACACCGCATATTGGGAGAAGGCAATTTCATAGTCTTGGTTTGCGAAGGCTACATTAAAAATGCACACTACAGCTTTTGTGAATTGCTAAACATTGAGCATTCCAAAATCACAGAGCACTGGCAAGTGGCAACGGAAATCCCACCAAGGGAAAGGTGGCTCAATAAAAACGGTCAGTTTTAGTCCTAGATTACATATTCCTGCGGTACTGCCCACCCACTTCGAAAAGCGCAGCGGTTATCTGTCCGATGCTGCAAACCTTGGCGGCCTGCATCAGCCCTTCAAAAATATTGCTGTTGCTTACCGCCGCTTCCTGCAAGGTTTCCATCCACTTTTCTGCAGTTTCTCCGTAAGCCTTCTGCAACTGTGCTACCGTATTTATCTGCTGGTCTTTTTCCTCCTGGGTGCTTCTGATAACCTCCTGTGGAAGCACGGTTGGCGAGCCTTTGCTGCTTAAGAAAGTATTAACCCCAATGATGGGCAATTCACCTGTATGCTTAAGGGTTTCATAATAGAGGCTCTCCTCTTGAATTTTGCCCCGCTGATACATGGTTTCCATGGCGCCCAGCACCCCGCCCCTTTCGGTGATGCGGTCAAACTCAAGTAAAACGGCTTCTTCCACCAAATCGGTCAATTCTTCAATGATAAATGCCCCTTGCAGAGGATTTTCGTTTTTGGCCAAACCCAACTCGCGGTTGATAATCAGCTGAATGGCCATGGCACGGCGAACACTTTCTTCGGTTGGTGTGGTTATGGCTTCATCGTAAGCATTGGTATGCAGGCTGTTGCAATTATCGTATATGGCATACAGCGCCTGCAATGTGGTGCGAATGTCGTTGAAATCAATTTCCTGCGCATGCAAGCTCCTGCCGCTGGTTTGAATATGGTACTTCAGCATCTGGCTGCGCTCATTGCCGCCGTATTTCAATTTCATGGATTTTGCCCAAATGCGCCGGGCAACGCGGCCAATAACCGAATATTCGGGATCTGTGCCGTTGCTGAAGAAAAAGCTTAGGTTGGGTGCAAAATCGTCTATGTGCATACCGCGGCTCAGGTAATATTCCACATAGGTGAACCCATTTGCCAGGGTAAAGGCCAGCTGCGTTACAGGATTTGCACCTGCTTCTGCAATATGGTATCCCGAAATACTGACGCTGTAAAAGTTACGCACCTTCCTGCTGATAAAATACTGCTGCACATCGCCCATCAGGCGCAAAGCAAATTCAGTGCTAAAGATGCAGGTATTCTGCGCCTGGTCTTCCTTTAGGATATCCGCCTGAACGGTTCCCCGCACCTGGCTCAATGTCCAGGTTTTAATTTCTTCGTAAACCCCTTCAGGCAAAACCTGATCGCCGGTTACGCCCAAGAGCATCAATCCAAGACCATCGTTGCCTTCGGGAAGCACGGCATTGTATTTTGGCCTGGGAATGCCTTTTTCTGCATAAATGGCATTTATTTTCTGGTCAACTTCCTGCTCAAGGCCATGTTTTTTAATGTATAATTCACACTGCTGATCGATGGCTGCATTCATAAAAAATGCCAGCAGCATGGGCGCAGGACCGTTGATGGTCATGGAAACCGATGTTTTGGGATCAGCCAGATTGAATCCGCTGTAGAGGCGTTTGGCATCATCCAAGCAACAAATACTCACCCCGGAATTTCCAATTTTACCATAAATATCAGGGCGTGTATCGGGATCGCGACCGTAGAGGGTAACACTGTCGAAGGCTGTACTCAACCGTTTGGCGGGCATGCCTAAACTTACATAGTGAAAACGCTTGTTGGTGCGCTCCGGTCCGCCTTCTCCGGCAAACATCCTGGTGGGATCTTCGCCTTCGCGCTTAAAGGGATAAATGCCTGCGGTATAAGGGAATTCGCCGGGAACATTTTCCTGCATGCGCCATTGTAGAATATCGCCCCAGCCCTTGAATTTAGGGGTTGCTACCTTGGGGATTTGCAAATGGCTTAAACTCTCGCTATGCGTTTGGATACGCAGTTCTTTGTCGCGAACCTTGAACACATAAGCATCGGCAGCATATTTGGCCGCCAAATCAGGCCATGTATCCAGCAATTGCCTGGAATCCGGCAACAGCTTGCGTTCCAGTTCCGTAATTTTTTTATCGATGGCAGAAACCAGCGTCTGGTGGGTTGTTTCGGGTTGGTGGGTCATACTTTTGAAGTAGGCTGGGCTGTTGGATTAAATAATTTCCTTGGTTCGTTTCAATGCGTAGAGCTGGTCGGCAATTTCACTTTGGTCTGTGGCCAGCTTGTTGTATCCCCTCACGGTTTCACTGATTTCTGAGAGGTACCGGTTTCGGGCGGGTGGAATAATGAAAATCTTCTCACTCATCTCCGACTCCGACTTCCACTGGCTTTCCAAGGCAGCTCCTGTTTTGGCAACAAGCACCTCCATCAACGCCTTGTAAAGGCTATTCATTCCGGGATCGTTAAACTGACTGGCAATGGTACCATGAACCGGCATTGAATCCACATCCTTATCAAACAATTTTTGGTTTCGCTGGTATTGCTTTCGCACATCACGCAAGGCATCCATGGCGCCGCGTTTGTCAAATTTATTTAAGGCAACCACATCGGCATAGTCGAGCATATCAATCTTCTCCAGCTGAGTTGCAGCACCATACTCAGGGGTCATCACATACAGGCAAACATCGCTGTGTTCTGTAATTTCCGTATCGCTTTGCCCAATTCCGCTGGTTTCTATGATTACCAGATCAAAGCCGGCAATTTTAAGCAGGTTAACCGCATCATCTACATGTCCGCTCAACGCCAGATTGGCCTGACGCGTAGCCATGCTGCGCATATAAACACGCTCATGATGAATACTATTCATCCTAATCCTGTCACCCAAAAGTGCCCCGCCTGTTTTGCGTTTGCTTGGGTCTACGCTGATAATACCGATGGTTTTATCAGAAAAATCGAGCAGAAAGCGGCGAACCAGTTCGTCTACCAAAGAACTTTTACCCGCTCCACCGGTTCCGGTAATGCCCAGAACAGGGGTTTTGGAAGCTTTGGCCTTTTCCTTGATGGAAGCAAACAAAGCACGGTTGGCTTCGGGTTGGTTTTCGGCTGCAGAAATCAATTGGGCAATTGTTCCTTTGTCGCGCGGTGATAATCCCTCGATGCTTTCGGGAATATTCAATCCGGTGGGATAATCGCTTTTCTCTACCAAATCGTTGATCATGCCCTGCAATCCCATTTCACGCCCGTCATCCGGACTGTATATGCGGGTTATTCCGTGCGCCATTAAAACCTGAATTTCTTCCGGAAGAATTACACCGCCACCGCCGCCAAAAATGCGGATATGTCCGGCACCGCGCTCCTTGAGCAAATCGTACATGTACTTAAAATACTCGTTATGACCACCCTGATAACTGGTCATGGCAATGGCATTGGCATCCTCCTGGATGGCCGTATCCACTACTTCCTGCACACTGCGGTCATGCCCCAGATGAATCACTTCACAACCGGTAGCCTGAATGATTCTGCGCATCACGTTAATCGCAGCATCATGCCCATCAAACAGGCTTGCTGCCGTTACGATTCGAACATTATTTTTTGGTTGATAAACCTGAACTTCCTGCATCGTGCCGCAAAGTTAAGCAATAGCCACAAATAAGGGTTGCCTTGCCGGACAATGCGCTGCTTTTAGGTACTATTTATTTGAAAAAAATAATGCTAAGAATCCACACCCTTTAGGCGTTGGTTTTTTTACGGGCCAGATAATCGGTGATATAATAATAGGCCACCGATATAAAACCCAGCACAAACAAGGGTTTCACCCAGTGCCTGATGCTGTCATCAAAATAAAATTCTCCTATCATCCACATTGAGTTACCAATAATCCAGGAAGTAACGGCCATGTTGTGAAAAAAGTCCATGCGTTGCTGCCTGCTTTGGATGGTTAACCAGATAGAAAGTAAAACAGTGGGAAGAGCCATGCCCAATCCCAGCCATTTCCAATCTGCGAGCCAGGCAAAATCTTTCACCAGCCAAAACACCACATGCAGGTTTTCTTTTTTCCGAAGATCCACGTTCATGCTTTCAAAATTAAGGGCTTATGGCTAAAGTATTTTAATGGAATGCTGTTAATTTGCCCCATGCAATCCAGTGATAGCAAAGCTCACCTGAGCACCCAGTTTACCATACCGGCATCAGGAATTGGTGATTTAAATTCTCCGATATTCTTTGCAGGATCTTGTTTTTCCGAGCACATTGCAGGCATGCTTGGTGCACTGGGATTCCAATCCATATCCAATCCTTTTGGAATTCTTTACAACCCCATGAGTCTGGCAACCGCAATGGAAAAAATCGCTACAGAGTATGAATACAGCAGCCACGATTTTGTGTTTCAGCAGGGAGAATTTCACAGTATGCACCACCATGGGTCTTTCAAAGCGCAGGATGCGGAATCATTGGCTAAACGCATTAACGAACAAAACCAGGCGGCTCACCAGTTCATCAGTGAGGCATCGGTGGCCATCATCACCCTGGGAACAGCCAAGGTATGGCAATTACGGGAACCCAGCATGGTTGTGGGTAATTGCCATAAAATCCCCGACCATGAATTCACCACACGGTTACTTACGGAGCATGAAATCAAGGTTTCGCTGGCAAAATGCGTGCAGTACTTATCCATGATAAATCCCGGCATCAAGGTAATGTTCACCATTAGTCCGGTAAAGCATTTGCGCGAAGGCATTTCGGCGAACCTCATCAGCAAAAGCCGGCTAATCAGCGCGGTGGCTTCCTTCAGGGAAGAGCATCCCGGGGTTAGCTATTTTCCCGCCTATGAGATAATGACAGAGGAATTGCGCGACCACCGCTTTTATGCAGAGGACCTTGCACACCCCTCACAATGGAGCATTCACTATATTTTCCGGCGCTTTTGCGAAACTTGCTTCGATGGCAAAACCCTAAAATATTTAGAAGATGCCCTGGCATTCAACCGAATGAAAAACCACCGGGTACTTAGCAAAAATGAAGAGGAACAGCAGCAATGGAAAAATAAATGCGATTCCGCGCTGGAAAAGTTAATGGAAAATTATCCTGAAAAGACATTCTGGACAGCAGGCTGGCGTTAACGCAACGTTTCGGCAAAAGCCTCAACATCCCCGGCCACGCGGCGATAACCCGGTTCTACGGTATTAAGCCTGGCCAAAATATCGGTTACTTCTGCATTCAGTTCCGTCAATCCGCCGTTCAGCCTGCGAAACTCTTTCCCGAATGCAGGCATGTTGTTATCGTAACTGCCTTTTTTAACCTGTTTATCCAAGGCTTTGATTTCATAAAAATACTCCTCCGCCTTAATTACACTTCGTTTATAGGCAGAAGCATACCCCTTATAAACCCTGTAAATGGCGCCATATTGCAGAATTTGCTTCTTTATTTCGGGGCTCAACTGACGTTCATTGGCAAACCTCAACCATTGCAACACACTGTCCATCTCGTGCTTCCTTTCCTCAATTTCATCGATTTTAAAGGTAAACTTCTGCTTGATTTGATTCAGCGAACCCCACAGGGAATCCGTTATCTGTATTGCTTCTTCACGGTTTTTCGACTGGGTGCTGCCTGTGCAGGCCGACACCAAAAACAGAATTCCTGTTATAAATACAAAAAATATTGATCCGATTTTTGTTGTTTTGCTACTGTTATGGCTCATGACCCTGCAAAAATAGGAAAACTCAGGCGCTGGCAGTTTCTGAAATCTGCTTTTTGGCTGGGTTGTTTTGCATTTGGGGGGCCACAAATGCATTTACCCCTGTTTAGCAAGCGTTTGGTGGATGAAAAAGGATTCATCAGCAAAGATGATTTGCTGGATATTAACGCATTTTGCAGCATTTTACCCGGCCCTAGCACCACCCAAACCATTACAGCCATTGGCTTTCGGCTGGGCGGCCCTTTGCTGGCATTCCTTACCTTGCTGGCCTGGGTATTGCCCGGAGCCATCATCATGGCCATTTTCACCATGTCGCCTTTGGTTTTATCCAAAGGTCACCTGAGATTTCTGGAACCTATGGTAGCTGCATTTCTGTGCTATGCTGTCTACAGCATGTTCAAACTCATCAGGGCAGATAAGGTAAACTACGTTATTTTTTTATTGGCAGGCATTGCAGGGTTCATTTTTAGAAATCCCCTGATATTCCCTATTGGTGTGGTTCTTGGAGGTATCATCAGCAGCAATTTTGGAAACCGCACATTCACCCCAAACCCAAAACCATTTGGTAAGGTTCGCTGGGCAAACCTTAGTTTGTTGTTGTTGATTTTTTTGCTGATTGGTGGTGTTGGACTTGTGTTGAGTGCCAATGAAAAAACCTTGGGGATAAGCACGCCCATAGTGTTGTTTGAAAACACCTACCGCATGGGTTCTCTCGCCTTTGGCGGCGGAAACATGCTCAGTGCAATGGCCGTGGAACATTATGTTTACCACAAACCCTACATGAGCATCGAACAGCTCAATACCGGATTGGGACTCATACAGGGATTGCCCGGCCCTAATTTCAACCTGGCGATTTACCTCAACGGCATTGCCATGCAAAGCTCCAGCTTTGGGAGCGGAGGGCAGCTTCTGGGCTGTCTTATTGGCCTTGTCGGCATTTTTTTACCGGGTATTTTACTGGTTTTTTTCGCATTCCCGCTCTGGGAAAGGCTGCAAACCTATCCATTGGTGCAGCGTTCACTGGACGGAATTTTTGCAGCTTCCGTTGGGTTTATCCTGTCGGCAGCCTTGATAATTAACCAGCATTTCTGGATGGGCTGGAACAGCGCTGAAAGCCCCATAGCAGACACCGGAATATTTGTGGTTGCAGGGTTATTGATATTCACCAAAAAAATCAGCCCCCCGTTGATTGTTCTTGGCATGGTCATTGCCGGTATTGTATGGACCATCAATGCATGGTAACATTGTTTTTTTAATCCGGAATTAGTATATTTGATAGGAGGCTGTTCATGAACCATAAAACCATAATAACGCTGCTTTTGCTGCTTACCGCCCTGTTTCCCGAAGGGTTAAAGGCCCAAAAACGGGATAATACATATATTTTGTTTACCGGATTGGTGTTAACCTCAGACAGCTTAAAGCCCATTCCCTATGTAGCAATTAAAAACAACCGCAGGGGCTTGGCCGGCTACACCGATTGGCTAGGCCACTTTGATATTGTAGCCTTAAAAGGCGATACCCTTTGGTTTGTGCAGGCAGAAAAATCCACATCATGGCACATCATCCCCGATACCCTTACCGGCAATCGCTACAACATTATCAAAACCATGGTGCAGGACACCATCGACATTCCTGTAATTTTCATCCGTGCATTACCGTCCAAATCATTCTTTGATCACGAATTTGTTAATTCAACGCCGCCCGATGACGCCTATGAAATAGCGCGAAAAAACCTGGAACTGGAGGCCGCAAAAGAAGAAATGAAGCTTCGCCCGTCTGATGCCAAGGCAAGCCAGATGATGATTGCGCAAAGCCGCATTCAACAGCTGTATTACTACAAGCAGGCACCTCCACAAAATTACCTCAGCCCTACCGCCTGGATGCAGTTTATAGAGGCTTGGAAACGCGGAGATTTTAAGAAAAAGAAGCGAAAATCAACCCCAACTTATTGAGGATTCTGGTCAGCTGTATCCTTATTTTGGTTTAGGATAAACTCAAGTTGCTGCTCCGGGGTAACCAACCCTTTTTTCAACATCATCACAGTTTGTGCACACTGCTTTCCCAAGGGAGAACCGGGCTGCTGCTTTGCTGCTTTCTCATAATATTCGATGGCTTTTTCATACCCCCCTACCTTTTCATAATTGTGGGCAGCAGCCACTGTGGCACCAAATAAATATTTGCCTTTGGGATAATGCGCAATGTACATTTCGCACCACTTGGCACATTCAAAAAACCGGCTGTTGCGCTCGGCTATCAGTGTAGCAGCATACAAACTGTTTTCGCTGATGCTGTGCTGCGGATAATTCTTGGCAAATTGTACCAAATGAATGGCCAGGGTATCCGGCAACCGCTCTGCTTTGATGGTATCTTTTATTGATGACATAAAAGGCTTTAGCGGCTCCAGCTGTTTATCCATAGCCGATTGACAAGCGCCCAACAATAAAATCATTGGAAGAACAAAACGTAAATTCTTAAAATGCATGTGCAAATTTACAAAGACTGTGAAAAACTCGGTTATAGCAAAGCGCGCGAATATCATAATATTGCATAATATGACTGAAAATACGCCAAGATATACCGAAGATGAAATCCGAAGTCTCGACTGGAAAGAACACATCCGCCTGAGACCCGGAATGTACATCGGAAAACTTGGTGATGGCACAGCCGCTGACGATGGAATTTATGTGCTCGTAAAAGAGATTCTGGACAACTCCATCGATGAACACGTGATGGGTAATGGCAAGAAAATTGAAATCCGTGTGGAAGAACACCGCGTTACCATCCGCGACTATGGCCGTGGCATTCCACTGGGTAAAGTAATTGACTGTGTAAGTAAAATCAATACCGGCGGCAAATACGACAGCCGTGCGTTTCAGAAATCAGTAGGACTGAACGGTGTTGGTACCAAGGCGGTAAATGCCCTTAGCCAATATTTCTGTGTGCAGAGCTTTAGGGATGGCCGTACCAAAAAAGCGGAATTTTCCCGGGGCGAACTGCGCGAAGACCTTCCCGAAACAGACTGCAAGGAAACAAACGGAACACTGACCGTTTTCGAACCCGATGATACCATTTTCAAAAACTTCAAATTTGTCAATGAGTACCTCCGCGAACAAATAAAAAACTACACCTACCTCAACGCCGGGTTAATCATCAATTACAATGGAGAAAGCTACAGCAGCAAGCGGGGCTTATTGGATTTGCTCGAACATAAAGTCAATCCGGAATCCATGTTGTATCCCGTTGTCCATGCAAAAGGCGGGGATGTAGAAATTGCATTTAGCCACACGGATAGCTATGGCGAAGATTATTATTCGTTTGTAAACGGACAATACACCACACAGGGAGGATCGCACTTACAGGCATTCCGCGAAGCGCTGGTAAAAACCATCCGCGAATTTTACAAAAAGGAATTTGACGCTACCGATATCAGGGGGTCTATTACTGCAGCCATCAGCGTTAGGGTGCAAGAACCTGTGTTTGAGAGCCAGACTAAAACCAAACTTGGAAGTACCGACATGGGACCGGATGGCCCCAGCATCAAGGTTGGCATTCTGGAATTCGTAAAAAAACACGTGGATGATTACCTCCACAAAAATCCCAGTACAGCAGAAACCCTCCTCAAGAAAATACTGCAAAACGAACGCGAACGCAAAGATATGGCCGGGGTTCAAAAACTGGCCAAGGAGCGCGCCAAAAGGGCAAACCTGCATAACAAGAAATTGCGCGACTGCCGCGTTCACTTTACCGATGAGAAAAACGACAAGCGTTTTGAATCCACCCTGTTTATCACCGAGGGAGATAGCGCGAGTGGCAGTATCACCAAGAGCCGAAATCCAGACTTGCAGGCTGTTTTCAGCTTGCGCGGAAAACCCCTGAACTGCTATGGCCTTAAGAAAAAGGTGGTTTACGAAAACGAAGAGTTTAACCTATTGCAGCACGCCCTGGATATCGAAGAATCGGTGGACAACCTGCGTTACAACAAAATTGTGCTGGCAACCGATGCCGATGTGGATGGTATGCACATTCGCTTGCTCATGATGACCTTCTTTCTGCAGTTTTTCCCTGATTTGGTGAGAAACAGACACCTGTATATCCTGCAAACGCCACTTTTCAGGGTTAGGAATAAAAAAGAAACCATCTACTGCTATAATGACGAAGAACGTCAGCGCGCCATAAAAAAACTGGGAGGCAAACCGGAAATCACACGATTCAAGGGTCTTGGGGAAATTTCACCCGAGGAATTTGCACGCTTTATCGGAACAGACATACGTCTGGAACCTGTATTTTTGAGTGCAGACAGCAGTATCGAAAAGGTATTGAACTACTATATGGGCAAAAACACCCCTGAACGTCAAGAATTCATCATCGACAACCTGGTGATTGAAAAGGACATCATGGATGAAGAGGACGAAGAACGCCCTGCAACCGAAGAAACAGCAGCAGCCTGATTAATTACCTTCAAAAATATCTCGGACAGGAAAAGCTTTCCAGGCTTTTAGGGATATTAATGCTGGCTACCTGGCTTGGTACCGTTGTGTATTGCGCTTATCCCCGCTGGTTGCATACAGATAGTGCCTATACCTTCTTTCGCTTATTAAACAAGGAATCATTGGTATATGACCGTTTTGCCAACTGGCTTCAACTCGCTCCGGCAGTTCTGGCCGTAAAAATGGCACTTCCGGCCTCTGTGGTGCTGCATTTGGCAAATATCACGCTGCCATTGTTTTTCATCGCTTCCTGGTTTTTCACCCTCCGGTTTTCAGCCCACAAGGCATTGATATTCCCGATTTGCCTTTGGCTTTCCGGACCAGAAATGATGTTTCTTGGCTACTCCGAAATTCACATGGCAGTGCTCTGTTGCTGTTTATGCTGGTTTATAGGCTATGAAACCAATTTACCCAAATGGGCCTTTCTTTTGGCTTGTTTAGGCGCATTTATGGCGCATCCGGCCGCCTTGATGTTGATTGGTGGCGCTTTATTGGCAGGATTGGCGGGATCTGAAGCATCCAAGAAATGGTGGCATTTCGTTCTGCTATGTTTGGTGGCCGCCGCTGTTCAATATGTTGTTTCGCCAACAACCAACAACTACGACAGCGGATTAAAGGGCAATATATTGAATCCAACTGCATGGCGGCACCTTAGCAATTACTACAGCTGGGATTATTTGTGCACAAACCTGAGAGGATGGATGTGGCCGCTATTCGCAATGATGATTGCCATTGCAGCACTTGGCATTAAACAGGAAAATCTTCTGAAATCACTGTTGGGATTGGCTTTCACAACCATTTGCACGCTGCTGCTGGTTGTGGTTTACCAATCGGGAGATGCAGGCGTAATGATGCAAAAATTCTTTTATCCGGTGTTGGTGGTAGCTGCATTATTTCTGTTTTCCCTAAAAAGGCAGACCTGGCTCTTACCTGCTTTTACTGCAGCTTGTTGGATTTCAGGAGTTGCTTTTTTCTTGATCCATGGAAACGGCTATTTTTACCGGCAGCGGACCAAAGAAATAGCTTTCTATAATAAACAATACGTAAAGGAAGGTTACCAAAAGATTATTGTAAACCATTATGGCGAAGCCATTGCTACACCGTGGGCACTTCCCTACGAGAGCATGTGCATCGCTGCCATTGATAAACAACCCACAGTGAGCATTCGATACAGCGAAAATGGCCGATTGCTGCCAGATGCCATTGCCGCCGGCGATACACTGTATCTTGGTGCAACATTCATGCCTCCATTTCATATCAAAACGCTAAATCCAGTTTATTTTAAGCTGAATGAAAAGCCCTATTACATTGATAGCCTTAGAAAGTGAGCCACTCTTCCGGCGCCCTGGAAGAAAGAGAAACCCAGACGTAGAAAAGAAGAATGTTGATTAACATACCGAAGATCACAACCAGCTTCCATCTCTTTTCCAGCACATCAAACAAACGGAGAAAGTAATGTGGTATAACCGAAAAGTAGCGGTAATAACTGGCAATACTCCCGGTGATTAGGGGAAACAGCACATTCAACCAAACAAACAACTGCTCACCCAAACGGGCTTTTCTAAACAGCAGTATCGCTGACAAGATCAGCAGCAATACATACACGGAAATGAGCTGCAAATACCATTGCCTGCCGGCGAAAAGCGGCTCCCATGGCCATGTATAGGAATGCCCCCAGGCGGCTTGTGTGCTGCTAAAAGCAACAGGATCACCACAATGAAAATAGAGGTATACCATCCAAAGCACCAATGCTGCAGGTGCAGCAAACAAGGCCAGCAATTGTATTAAATTATCGCGTTGGCGCAAAATACGAAACCAACCATTATCAGCAAGCAGCCACAATCCCAATCCTGCTGAAAACACGATACCCGTGGGCCTACAGAGCGTTAGCAATGCCACAGCGATTGCAAGAGACAGGTGCGCCTTCTTTTGAACAGCCATTAAAGCCCACATAAACAATATGGAAAACAGCACTTCGCTATAGAACATGTGATAAAAGAAGTGATAGGGAAACACCTGAAAGAAAATGCTGTAAATAAACACCTTCCGGGGATCGTAACCCATTCCTCCAAGCCATTTAAACAACACCACTACCCACAACCACGTCAAGGGCAGGTGGGCCATAAAAGAAGCCACTACATAAACCAGATCATTGTTTTGGGTAAACAAAAGTACCGGCTGACGGAACAAGGCAATGATGGCAGGATACAAAGGGAAAAATGCAAATGAAGTTTGTATACCCGGCGCAGGTGGCGATATAGGATATCCGTCTCTGGCAATTTGATGATACCAGCCGGAATCATTTCTGGCAAATACATCGAGGATATGCTCCCATCCATTCCAGCCGTGGGGCAATAGGTTTCCGAGCAATAAATAAAAAACCTTTAAACCAAAGGCAAATATCAAAGCGCGTCTGAGATAGGGATTTCCCGCATTCATTGCGGCAAAAGTAGCAACAAAAAAGCCATTCCGAAGAATGGCTTTTTGGGGTTTTAACTATTTAAAAATCAATAGCGGTACTGGTCCTTTTTGAAAGGTCCGTTTTGCGCTACGCCAATATAATCAGCCTGCATGGGTGTGAGTACCGTTAACTCAGCACCAATGTGAGAAAGGTGCAGGTAAGCCACTTTTTCGTCGAGGTGTTTTGGCAATACATATACCTTGTTGTCGTAATTGCTGTGGTTAGCCCACAACTCAATCTGCGCAAGGGTTTGGTTGGTAAAGCTGTTTGACATTACGAAACTTGGGTGGCCCATGGCACATCCAAGGTTCACCAAACGGCCTTCTGCAAGCACAACGATTTCACGACCATTGATATTGTAAACATCAACCTGTGGCTTGATGGTATACTTGGTGCTTCCGTAGTTGCTGTTCAACCAAGACATGTCAATTTCATTATCGAAGTGGCCAATGGTACACACGA